>NZ_JANSJC010000013.1:0-80779 GCF_047462375.1 Synechococcus sp. H55.8
AGTGTACTGGGGAAAGGCTAAGCTTTGGCATGATTCTAAGTGCATTGTCTCATGCGGCGGTGCACCTCTAGAAATTGAAAAGGGGCGAGGTTAACCCTATGTGGCCAGCGGAAGGTCGACAACGGGCCATCATCGAGGCGGTGACGCCGGAAATCGACGGTGGGCGCTACGCCATCAAGCGAACGGTGGGGGAGTACGTGGTGGTGGAGGCGGACATCTTCGCCGATGGCCACGACCAACTCTCGGCGGTGCTCAGTTTTCGCCAGGCCGGGGCAACAGACTGGGAGGAGCTCTTCATGGAGCCCATCGGCAACGACCGCTGGCGGGCCCAATTTCAGGTCACACAAATTGGCCAAGCCTTTTACCGCATCTTGGCCTGGGTGGATCCTTTCCAAACCTGGCAGCAGGATCTGCACAAGCGGGTGGCTGCCGAGCAGGATGTGGCGGTGGAGCTGTTGATCGGGGCGGAGCTAGTGGAGCGGGCCGCCCAGGCTCAAAGCGGGGATCTGGCGGCAAAGCTGCGCAACTACGCCCAAATGCTCCGCCAAGGCGGGGATCCGGCTATCGAGATCGCCCTTTCCCCAACCCTGGGATCCCTGATGCAGCTCTACGGCGAGCGCCGCTTCGTCACCGCCTACCCGGAGCGACGGGTTTGGGTGGATCCGGAGAAGGCCCGCTTCAGCACCTGGTACGAGCTGTTTCCCCGCTCCTGCGGCCCTGACGAGCACACCCACGGCACCTTCCAGGATGTGATCGCCCGCCTGCCGCTGCTTGCCGAGATGGGCTTCGATGTGCTCTACCTGCCCCCCATCCACCCCATCGGGCGCACCTTCCGCAAGGGCAAAAACAACTCTATGACGGCAGAGCCGGAGGATGTGGGCTCTCCCTGGGCCATTGGCGGGCCAGAAGGCGGGCACAAGGCCATCCATCCCCAACTGGGATCTCTAGAGGATTTTCATCGCTTGGTGGCGGAGGCCAAAAAACTCAACATCGACATCGCCCTGGACATCGCCTTCCAGTGCTCGCCGGATCACCCCTATGTGAAAGAGCACCCGGAATGGTTTAGAAAGCGGCCCGACGGCACCATTCAATATGCGGAGAACCCGCCCAAGAAATATCAAGACATCTACCCCCTCGACTTTGAGACGGAAAACTGGCAGGCCCTCTGGGAGGAGTTAAAAAGCGTTATCGAATACTGGATCGACCAGGGAGTCACCATCTTTCGGGTTGATAATCCCCACACCAAGGCTTTTGGCTTTTGGGAGTGGTGCATCGGCCAGATCAAGGCCAAGCACCCGCAGACAATCTTTTTGTCTGAAGCCTTCACCCGCCCCAAACTGATGAAATCCTTGGCCAAGCTGGGCTTCACCCAGTCTTACACCTATTTCACCTGGCGCAACGACAAGTGGGGCCTGACGGAGTACTTCACCGAGCTCACCCAAACCCCGATGCGGGAGTACTATCGCCCCAACCTCTGGCCCAACACGCCGGACATTCTGAACGAGTTCTTGCAAAAGGGGGGACGCCCGGCTTTTATGCTGCGCCTCATCCTGGCGGCCACGCTGGGGGCCAGCTACGGCATCTACGGCCCCGCTTTTGAACTCTGCGAAAACCGTCCCCTCCGCCCCGGCAGCGAAGAGTATCTGGACTCGGAAAAATACCAAATCCGTCACTGGGATCTGGACGCACCGGATAACTTGCGGCCTCTGATCGCGCAGGTGAACCGGATCCGACGGCAAAACCCGGCTTTGCAAAGCGACTGGAGCCTTGTGTTTCACCCCACCGACAACGAGGCCCTGATCTGCTATTCCAAGCGCACCTTTGATGGCAGCAACCGCATCTTGGTGGCGGTCAACTTGGATCCGTTTCACATTCAATCCGGCTGGGTCACCCTCAACCTGGGGGCTTTGGGTTTGGAACACTGGCAAACTTTCAAGGTGATCGACCTTTTGGATGGCCAGCAGTATTCCTGGCAGGGATCCACGAACTACATCAAGCTGGATCCCTGGACGATGCCAGCCCATATTTTTCTCGTCGAAAGCTGAACAAAGATCTAGCAGTCGGTCAATCTTTCTCTTGGGCCGAGCGCACCATCAGCACGGGGCAGCCGATGTGGACCCGCACATAGTCGGAGATGGAGCGCCCCAGCAGCCGATCCAAGTCGGGGATGCTGCGGGCAATGCTGGGCCGGCGATCTGGGGATCCCATCACCAGCAGGTCGGCCTTGCTCTCTTCCGCCAAGCGGACGATCTCGGTGCCGGGATCCCCGACCGCCGTAAACACCTGGTGGCCGATTTGGCGGCTTTTGAGGGTGGCAATGGCTTTGTCTATAACCTCGTCCCGGCCTTGGGCATCGGCATCCAGTTGTACCGAGGCCAGAAAAATCTGGGCCCCTGAGATGCCGGCAACCAGATCCAGGGCCGTGGCAAAGGCGACCTGGGCGGCAGGAGAGTTGTTGAGGGCCACCATGACATGGCTGGGGTACTTGACGTAGGCGTCGTCTTTGACCAGCAGCATGGGGCAGGAGGCGAGCTGGAAGACGTATTGGCTGACCGAGTTCTGCAAAATGGCCATGATGCGGTTGCGCCCGCGGGATCCCATCACGATCAGGGGATTGGGCAGGGACTCGGCCACCTGCAACACCACCACCTTGGGATCCCCTTCCACCAGTTGAGTGCTGATCTTCAACCCAGGCCGCGGGGGAAAAGTCTGCAGCGTCTGGGCCAACAGCTCCTGTCCCTTTTGCCAGGCAGCGCGCATGTCCTCAGCAGAGGTCTGGGAAGGCACCGCATGCAGCAGGGTTACATGGCACTGGGCAAAGGCCGGCAAAGATAGCAGCGTGTGCACCATTTGCTCGGTGGGGCCGCTGCCGTCGATGGCGGCAACGATGTTTTCAAAGCGAGGCATGGGATCCGTTCTCCAGGCCAAGGTTTGCCAAGTCTCATCCTAGATCTGCCTCTGCCGATCCCTGTTGCCGAGGTGGATATCCCGCAACATTTTGTTGAGTTTTAGTAACTTAGCCACACATAGCCGGTGAAGCCACCGCCGGCATTGGTGTTGCGGCCTGTCAAAAACTGAAACCCCCCTAGCCCCAGGGTCAGCCCCTCCTCTAGGCGCCAGTTGAGCTGGCCGGAAAGCTTGAGGTTGTTGTAGTCGGGATCCTGCACCGCCACATCCCCAAAGAGGAGCGGGGCGCCGTTGCCAAGGGTGAAGTCGCCATCCAAAGCCACAATGGCCTGCACCTCAGGGCTGAGATCCGTCCCAAAGGTCAAGTTGGCCTTGAGACGGTCGCCGGGGTAGCCCAGGTAGTCCCGAAAGGTCAGACAGGAGTCGAAAAAGGCGGGCAGGGATCCCAGCTTGCCTGAGGCGGCCAGGCCGGCGCTGAGGTCGTAGCCGAAAACCCCATAGCCCAAGGGCAGGGGGGTGTTCTGGGTGGCATATCCCGGCGGGATCAGGGCCGTCAACTGGGCCGAGAAAAAGGGATCCCCCTCTCCCCAGGTGTGGCGCAGGCCCAGCTCCAGATCCCGCAGGCCCTGGTTGCGCTGGGTAACGGTGTCAGCCCCGCTGGCAAAGCGATTTTCCAGGAAAACGTAGCTGGTGTTGAGGTTGAGGGTGAGGCGATCGCTGAGGCCGGTTTCGCCAAACAGGTTGAGGCGGGTCTCGCCGTACTCGGAAAGGGCCTGCTGTAGGCGTCCCCCCTGGTCAAAGCGGGTGCGGGGTTGGTACACCTCGGGCTGGAGCGAGAGAAACGTCTTCCCTGCCCCGCGAGGGAAGCCGCAGCCGGCCCAGGCCGGCAGCTCCCACCCCACCAAGACAAGGCCCAGGCCCAGCAGCCAGCTTCTTGCCATTGCCAAAGGCTTCATCTAGGGATCCCTCTCGACGGCGCCGCCGAGGAGGATTGTACCTGCAGAGCTCCGTTTTGGGCCTTCGTCTCCATCCACCCTAGCTGGGGCTGAGGCTGCAGGGATCCGGCTCCAGCACAATTCCGGTGGGGGCAAACTGCGTAACCCAAAACTCCACATCCTGAAACTGGCGACGCAGGCTGTCGCGGGCTTGGGCGGCCAGCTCTAGGCTGGGCATGATCCCGAAGACCGTTGGCCCCGACCCCGACATCAGAGCTCCCAGTGCCCCTGCCGCCAGCAGCGATTGGCGCAATTCGCCCACAATCGCATACTCCGGCAAAACCACCTGTTCCAGGTCATTGCGCAAACTCCTGGCCAACGCCGGCAGATCCTGACGGCTGAGAGCCGCCAACACCTGCGGCAAGGTGGGCAGTGCAGGCCCCAAGCTCTCCTGACGAGAACGAAAGGCCTGATAAGCCCAGGCGGTAGAAACCCCCAGGTGCTTGGGTTTGGCCAAGAGCACCGGGATCCCTTCCCAATCGGCCAGCGGCTCCAAAACTTCCCCGCGTCCGGTGGCCAGTTGCGTTCCCCCTTGTACACAGAAGGGAATGTCGGATCCCAGGCGGGCTGCCAAGCTCTGCAACTCTCCCACCGTCAGGCCCAAGCCCCACAGTTGGTTCAACCCCACCAAAACTGCCGCCGCATCAGCCGAGCCGCCTGCCAAGCCTGCTGCCACCGGAATCTGCTTTTCGAGGCGAATCTCCACTCCCATAGTGGCCTGACACTCTTTTTGCAGCAGCTCAGCCGCTTGGTAGGCCAGGTTGCGGGCATCTGCCGGCACTTCTGGGCGATCGCAGGTGAGGTGGATCCCGTGGGGGCAGCACTGCAACTGGACACGATCTGCCAACTGAATGCTCTGCAGCACCATCGCCACCTCCGAATACCCATCCGGACGGGATCCGAGGATTTCCAGGTAGAGGTTGATCTTGGCGCGAGCCATCAGGGTACAGGCTTGCATGGGGCAAAACTCTGGGTTAGCAACAACTCTCAACTCCCCTCAGCCTGTACAGACCTGTTCAAAACCCAGGCTTATCCGGGGAGCTCTTCCAGCCCGATTCTAACGGCAATGGATCCCTCCAGCTCTAGTTGCCGGAGCGAGGCCATGGCCCCAGCCACTCTCCACCGCGAAAGCGCCAGCGGGGAAACAAAATCCGCATCACCACCCAAGCGCTGAGGTAAAGGCAAACCCAGACCACGCTGTAGTGGAGAATAAAATCCCCCAGGTCAAACCGTTGGCTTGGGATACGGGGAAGGCCCACCAGCCTCAGGACTGTGCCCAAGAAAAGCCCTTCCCAAATGCCGGCCAAAAGCTGCAGGATCCCAGGCCAATCGTGATCCCACATCCACCCCATCAAATAGTTGTACACGACATCCCAAACACAGCCAAACAGACCTACGTAGAACAGCACCCAAAAATAGATGAGGCTGCCGCCATGTCCGGTGAGACCAAAATAAAAGGGTAAAGTCGCTAAAACACCTACCGTAGCTAACAAAAAAATGCGGGTTTGCCAACGGCCAATGAGAGTTGGTGTCATTGTTTCCTCCAGTTTTGTTGGCCAAAATCGCTAGTTCGTTTGGCTTCAGTTCAAAGGCTAAGGGCTGAGGTTCAAGGCCCACTTGCACCACTGCCACAGGGATCGGATCCCTTCCAGACCTTTAACGCCTGGCGCCCGCAGCCGAGCCAGGTGCTCCACCGAGCGATGGGCGCAGTACTGCAAGCCCAAAAACGTATCCACCGGCGCATAGGGCCCACCCAAGGTGATGATCCCGGCAGCATACATCCGCCCATCCCGGTTGCGCATCTCCACCAGCTCAAAATCGTTGGAAACATGTAGGCGTCCGTGGGGATTGAGGGGCAGATTGTAGCGGGTAATCAGGTCGTTGAGGAGAGGATGGGTCATGGGATCCGAAACCAAGCCCGTGCAATCGATAACGAAATCGGCTTCCACCTTCAATTGGGTGTTGTTGTGGGTACCTCGAATGTAGGTCACCGGCTTGCCCTTGTCGCCGAGAACCACCGATTCCACCTTGCCAAAGACAATCGAGTACCAGCCCTCCTGTAGCCCTTGCCGCACGATCCGCCGCCACTTGCGCCGGCTTGCCGTTGTGGTGCCGCCCCAGGCTTCCAGCAGTTCGCGCCGTTCCAGGGGGGTTGCTGCTTCCAATTTGGCGCGCAGAACCCCGCCCCAAGTGCCTTTGGGCCAGTTGAAAGGCTGAAACTCCCAATGGTTTTCCACCGCCCGTTTGGCCCGTCCGAAGCGATTGCCGCCTTTGGGCGCACGGCTCAGATGCACCACCGAGATGCGGGGGTTGACTTTGCGGGCTTGGTAGAGGCGCTCCATCACCTGGGAAGCGACGATCCCAAATCCGCGGATCAAGACCGTGCCGCCCTGTTTTTCCAATTGCTCATAAACGTGATCATGGGGCTCGTATCCATGTACTACAGATTTCAAATCTCCTGTTTGTTCCCGAAACTCTTGCAGGTCGTTGAGCAATTTGATAGCCGGATACCCAGTCGCCAAATGCAGGTACTTGGCCACCATAAAGCGGTGATCTGGGTGGCCGGGGCGCGTTGCCGAATAGGCCACCACATATCGCCCATCCTCCGTTTTGCGAATGGCGCGAATATGGCCGTAACAAAGCATTTGATCCCAGCCAATGCGAGCCGCTTCCCGATCCATCGAGGCGAATACATCCCCCGCCCGCGGCGTGTAAGTATCTGCCAGCAAAGGTTCACTAAACACCTGCCACAAAAAGCCAAATGCTTCCAACAATCGGCCGGAGAAAAAAGAGCGCCAAGCATCTCGCAAGGCATAGCCGGGCCAGCCCCAAATGTTGTCCGGGCAAGAATCGGAGCCGGAGCGAATTCGCTTCCAACGGGGGATCTGGCAGTTGGTCAACAGCCGTTCATACCGTTCGTAGGGTTTGCGGGCAATGCTGATGACGCGGATGTGTTCGGATCTGACCCCATAGATGCGCAGGGTATCCACCCAGACAAAGCTGCCCATACCGCCGCCCAACGCCAAATAGAGGGTCTCCTCCACGGGTAGGCCGGTGGCTTTGAGAGCGCTCAGGGCAATTTGCTCGGCTCGAAACAAGTCCGGTGGCGGAAAGTCTGAGCTGGCCCGCACCTCGGGGAGTTGCTCCGGGGCGAAAACCACCGTGGAAGCCGGGGGAACCTCAAATGCGGTGTCGGGTTGGGTGGCCGGGCGAATGAGGTCGGTGCGGGGCTCCAGCAAAAGGGTAGGGGTGCCGATCAACAGGGTGGCGTTGGGATCCCTCAGCAAACTGACGGTGATGCTGTAGGGGCCGAGCTCCACCACTTCCCCGCCCTGCAGCACCCGGCGTGCTTGTCGGATTTTTTCCCCATTGATGCGGCTGCCGTTGGCACTGCGATCCTCGTAGATGACCTGGCCACCCTCACCGAGATAGATAAGGGCGTGGTAACGGGAGATCTCCTGGCTGGCAAATACCGCTCTGGCCACTTCTTGCCCCTGCCATTCCTGTGGCAATTGGGCCAGCTCTCTGCCCAAGGCGAGAGGCAATGGAAAAATTGGCTCCTGCTGTTCTTCGGTGATGGGATCTTCCCAGCTCAGTTGAATTTGCATAGCTTTTGTTCACCTCTGTAAAGGTAAAAATGACTCAATCGAGAACAACACAGAACAACGTAACCTCACGAGTCACCTTGGACTTGGCTTGGGATCCCTTTTGCAACTGCTGGGATCCAGGAGAAAAATGGAACGGTTTGGTTCTCTAGGCAGGAGATTGCGAAGCCTTTTCAGCCTCTGGAGGAGGGATCACCAGCGAAGCACTCAAAACCAAATGTCCGCAATAGGGGCAATTTTGGCCCTGATATTCCGGGGGCAGGTAGTGAGGGTTTTCCAGGCGGCTGCACTTAACCTTAAGGGTGTCCAAAGTGCCACGGCTCAGGGACACCCCTTGATCTTTCCTGGCAGCCTCTATAGACTTCACGCCCAGCACAATACGCCCCAATTGGATTTGGCTATTGGCCTCAAGCGCAAGCTCTTCCTGAATGATTTTTCGGCCATTCACCCAAATGGGGTTGGGCTGCTTAGGCGGCAAACGATCCCGCGTCAAGTTGCGAATGTAAAACTTTAGAGTTTTGGGATCGAGATAAAGCCCGGCATGCATTCCTGAGACCGAGCGAGTTGGGTCGTTGAGCACCACATCGCAGCCGGGATCCCGCCCGATGGTGACCAGCTTGGCGAGGACGGGCGAAACCGTTTGAGATCGGCGCCGGTCGGCTTCGGCCCATTCCAAAGTTAGTTGATACACAATTTCATGCTCCATAACCCAAGGCCTCCGTTCCTCGTGATCGACTTCAGCTTATCGAAAGGTCAGCTCCGGAAAAACAGAAGATGTCTTTTTTGTCAAAATTGTTATTCTTTGAGTCAACTGAAACCTATCCCCCTGAACAGAGGTTCGTGCTGATTGAGATCACCGGAGTTGAGCTCTCCGAATCACATTCCTGCTGAAGACAGCGTCCAGACGCTCCGCGCTGCCGCAGGTGAGCGTGTCCAGCCCTTCTCCCATCAGGGGAGATTGGGATCTACAAGCTGTTGGTTGACTGCGTTTGGCAGTAGGCCCAAGTCTGCAAGCACAGAGGTCTGATCTTATCGACTCCACACCGTACCTTTTTCAAAGCACTCCACTAAATGTGAAACTGCCGCTGCCCAGCCGCTCCTGCCGATCGAACACACTGATGGTGAGCTGATGGGATCCCGTTTGAGTGAGGGTAAAGCGATTTTGGG
The DNA here is from genome assembly GCF_047462375.1 of Synechococcus sp. H55.8. Classification (NCBI taxonomy): domain Bacteria; kingdom Bacillati; phylum Cyanobacteriota; class Cyanophyceae; order Synechococcales; family Synechococcaceae; genus Synechococcus; species Synechococcus sp. H55.8. Next base: position 8,675 of record NZ_JANSJC010000013.1, read on the forward strand.
TTAGGGTCAGCCCTGTCACGGTGCAGGTGGTGGCCCCCACGAAGCAGCCGGGCAATTGAGCAGCGTCGAAAGCCCCTAAAGTAACGAAATTGCCTAGGGGAGTGGTGACGGAAGCCAAAAAGGCGTTGGAACCCCGGATCCCAGCCGGAGCTTCCACCCGGAAGGACACCACAAAAGTTGGAGTTTGCCCCACCGAGACGGTGCGCGGGGAGAGATCGGTGATGGTGAGGGAGGGGGCCGGTATCGGCGGCGGCAAGGGTAGGGGATTGCTGCTGTCGGTTGTCCCCCCGCATCCTGCCAAAACGGCGCTCAGGAGCACCAGCAAGGGGATCCGTCTGTGTGTGTGTTGCGCAGGCTGCATCGTTTCCCATGACCTCAAATGAGTTTGGTTTTGAGTTTAGGGCATCCCTCACCCCCGGCCCCTCTCCCAGGGGGATGACCCTCACCCCCGGCCCCTCTCCCTGGGGGAGAGGGGAGCTGTAAAGATGGGGGCAGTGGAATTGGCCGGAAAAGGTTCGACTCCTAGCCCAGGGGTTATCTCGACCGAGCCGGTCATCGAAAAGGAGAAAATCGGGCCGAAAGAGACCTTAGAATCCTTTGCCTATTCTCCTTGCAAGAGTCTCTGGCAGGCTGTGGCCATGGCCCAGTCCTCTTGGGCTGAGATCACCAGAACCCGCACCGGAGCATCGGAAGTGCTGATATCGCAGTTGCGGGGCGATCCGGCATTTAAAACCGGGTCGATTTGGATCCCCAAAAAATTCAGATCTGCACAGGCTGCCGCCCGCACCGGCGCTGAGTTTTCCCCAATTCCTCCAGAGAACACCAGCGCGTCCAAGCGATCCAGGCTCATGAGCATGGCCCCAATTTGGCTGCGCAGCCGGTGAACAAACAGATCAAAAGCCAGCTCGGCGCGGGCATGGCCGGCTTCCATTGCCTCCAAGATGACCCGCATATCGCTGCTCAGGCCGGAAACGCCCTTCAGCCCTGATTCTCGGTTCAAGATCCGATCCAGTTCATCCACGCTCATGCCCTGGCGCAACTGATGGATGAGAATGCCCGGATCCACCGACCCCGACCGGGATCCCATCATCAAACCCTCCAGAGGGGTATAGCCCATGGTGGTATCCACGCTTCTGCCTCCGCGAATGGCGGCCAACGAACAGCCGTTGCCCAGGTGACAGGTGATCAGCCGCAACTCTGCCAGAGGTCGGCCCAAGATCTCGGCAGCGCGGCGGGCGCAATGCTCGTGGTTAATGCCATGAAACCCGTAGCGGCGGATCCCTTGTTCAGCCCAGGCATAGGGGAGGGGGTAGAGAGCCGCTGCCGGAGGCATTTGTTGGTGAAAGGCCGTGTCGAAGACGGCCACCTGTGGGATCCCCGGCAGCAGTTGACCCAGCAGACGAATGCCGGCCAGCGCGGCAGGGTTGTGGGCCGGCGCCAAGGGGATCAATTGCTCGATCGTCCGTTCCACCTCCGGCGTAATCAAAGTGGGCTGCCGGTACAGGGATCCCCCATGCACCACCCGATGGCCAACGCCGTCGATCTCACCTGCCTCTGCCAGCAGGGATCCCTCCCCTTGCCAGAGGCTTTGAAACAGCGGGGCCAATTGGCCGATCCCCCCTTCGGGTGAAGCGGAGGGAAAAGGCTCCCACCCACCGCCTCGCCGGCGAGTTTGGATGAGGGCCTCCCCCGGCTTGTAGGTGAAATCCACCTGGGCTTGCCAGATGGGGGCGGCCTCCACCTTGCCCTCAACCGTCAGGAACAGAGAGGATTTGAGGCTGCTGGAACCGGCATTGATAACCAGAATATTCACAGCGTGTTTTCCACAAAGGACTCCGTCCCGCCAACGCAATCGGCCTCTGCAGGGCTTATCTGTGCAATTTCAACTTAACCCTCAATCTCGGCTTTGACTTCATGCAACCGTTGGAACTGCCCGCAGCTCCCTCAAGCACTTTGCGCTTGGCGCACCAGCCCGGTTGCCGTCAGAGCAGCCAAAGCCCGATCCCGGTAGCGGCCATAGCGCTCCTGCTTGTTGCGGAGCTTCCGCCCCTCCAGCTCTGGCAGCAGGCCAAAATTGGCCGGCATCGGCTGAAAATGCCTGGGATCGGCGCTGCTGATGAATTGAAACAGGGATCCCATCATCGTCTCAGGGGGCAGCGTGATCAAGGGCAGCCCCAAGGCCAGGCGGGCAGCGTTCTGTCCGGCCAGCCACCCTCCCGCCACAGCACAGGCATAGCCTTCGGTGCCCACCAACTGGCCGGCGGCAAACAGCGTCGGTCGGCGACGAAATTGCAAGGTTGGCCACAAAAGCTGGGGCGAATTCAAAAACGTATTGCGGTGCATCACCCCAAAGCGGACGAACTCCGCTTGTTCCAGGCCGGGGATGAGCCGAAAAACCCGCTGCTGTTCTCCCCATTTCAAGTTGGTTTGAAAACCCACCAGGTTCCACAATTGCCCTGCTTTGTCCTCTTGTCGCAACTGCACCACCGCGTGAGGACGGGATCCCGTGCGCGGATCCACCAAGCCCACCGGCTTCAAAGGGCCAAAACAGAGAGTCTCTTTGCCCCGGCGCGCCATTTCTTCAATCGGCAGGCAGCCCTCGAAAAACTTGCGCTCCTCCCGCTCAAAATCCTTGAGGGGCGCCTGCTCCGCCGTCACCAGCGCCTGCCAAAACCGTTCGTACTCCGCCTCCGTCATAGGGCAGTTGAGATAGGCTGCCTCCCCTTTGTCGTAGCGGGAAGCCTGAAACACCACCGCCCGGTTCAAGGAATCCCCGGCGACAATGGGGCTAGAAGCATCGAAAAAGCTCAGGTATTCCAGGCCCGTAAAGGCTTGCAGCGCCTTAGCCAGGGGATCGCTGGTCAGAGGGCCGGTACAGAGGACGGCAATGCCCTCCGGGATCTCCGTCACCTCCTCCCGGCGCAGAGTGATGCGGGGATGGTTTTGAATGGCTGCCGTGAGAGCCTGGCTGAAGCGGGCCCGATCCACCGCCAATGCCCCTCCTGCCGGCACGGCATGGCGATCCGCCGTCGCCATCACCAGGGATCCCAGTTGTCGCAGCTCTTCCTTGAGCAGCCCTGCCGCCCGATCGCTGGCCGCAGCCCCAAAGGAGTTGCTGCACACCAGCTCCCCCAACTGATCGGTGTGGTGGGCCGGGCTCTGGCGCACGGGGCGCATCTCCGAAAGGAGGACAGGCAACCCCAACTGGGCGATTTGCCAGGCGGCCTCTGTCCCCGCCAACCCCCCGCCCACCACATGAATGGGGGCAGAGGTTTCTGCCGGTGCAAGCGCTGGGCTGGCTGGATGGCTCATCGCAACCTCCGAGAAGACCCTCAACCTTAAACTTTAACGAAGCAGAGCCCCCCATTCTGCTGGGAGCGGTAGCCGGCCTAGGTCAGGCCCACTATACTAAACTAACCATTGGCCTGGCCCGACCCATGTAAAGCAAGTAACGGAGAGGGCCGATACGTTTGCATGCCCACTGACATCCAGGATCCCCACCCATGACGGAAACAGCTGACCTTTGGCCACAGCTTTTGGGACAGTTGCTGGATCGGCAATCTCTGAGCGAAGCCCAAGCCGAACAGTTGATGAACGGCTGGCTGCAGAACCAAGTGCCGGATGTGGTGTCGGGGGCGATCCTGGCGGCTCTGCAAGCCAAGGGGGTCAGCGCCGGTGAACTGGCCGGAATGGCGCGGGTGCTGCAGCGGGCTTCGCTGGGATCCCCGCTGGACTTGCCCCTGTTGGTGGATACCTGCGGCACCGGCGGCGATGGAGCCGGCACGTTTAACATTTCTACAGCCGTGGCCTTTGTGGTCAGTGCAGCCGGGATCCCGGTGGTGAAGCACGGCAACCGTTCGGCCTCTGGCAAAGTCGGCTCGGCAGATGTGCTGGAGGCCCTGGGGGTGAACCTCAACGCCGAGCCAGAGCGGGTGCGGGCGGCGGTGGCGGAAGTGGGCATCACCTTTTTGTTTGCGCCTCACTGGCACCCGGCCATGCGGGCGGTGATCCCCTACCGGCGGGCCCTCAAAGTTCGCACCATTTTCAACCTGTTGGGGCCCTTGGTCAATCCTTTCTACCCCAACCGCCAGGTGATCGGGGTGTACGCGCCGGAGCTGGTGCCGGTGATGGCCGAGGCCCTGTGCCTGTTGGGACGGGAAGGAGCCGTGGTGTTGCACAGCCGGGAAGGTCTCGACGAGGCTGGGCTGGAGCGGGCCACGGATCTGGGCCTGCTCTCCCAGGGATCCCTGCGCACAGAAGTCTTGAACCCACGAGATTACGATCTCACACCTGCGCCCACCTCGGCTCTCCAGGGGGGAGACTTGGCGGAAAATGCCGCCATCCTCACCCGCGTCCTCCAGGGATCCGGAGCACCTGCCCAGCAGGATGTGGTGGCCCTCAATGCCGCTTTGGCTCTGCAGGTGGCGGGAGCTGTTCCCGATTGGGGATCCGGAATTGCCCGAGCGCGGGAGATCCTTGCCAGCGGCGCCGCCTGGGATCGCCTGCAAAAATTGGTCGATTTTCTGGCTTCCTAAAACTCCCGCCCTCGCCCAAAAGCCAACACCTCCTCCACCCCCAGGCGAGGCTTGCGGGGCAAGTTGCCCGGAGCTGGGTAGCCCACCGCCAGGAGCATCACCGGCACGTAGCGGTCGGCAATGCCGAACTCCCGCTTCACCCCTTCCGGGTCAAAGCCGATCATCGGCCCGCTCACTAACCCCTTCGCCTGCGCCGCGATCATCAAGGCCATGGCCGCCAGCGCCCCGGAGCGAATCGCCTCATCTCGCGCCAAAGCGGGATTGTTGGCGTAGGTGGCTTGGGCCATATTCACCCAGCCTTCCGCCCGATCAGGAGAGAGGATCCCGGCAGCAACGGCTCTCTGGACAAGTTCAGGCAGCTTCTCATGCCCCCGCAGATCCCCCAAGATGATAAACACCACCGCCGCATCCGCCACTTTCTGCTGGTTGTAGGCCAGGGACTTGAGGCGTTCTTTGTCCTCGGGATCGGCAACGGCAACGAACCGCCAGTGCTGGATGTTGAAGGAAGAGGGGGCTTCCGTAGCATAGGCAACCAGCTCTCGGATCTCCGCTTCCGATAGACGACGGCTGGGATCAAACCTGTCGGCGGAAATCCGCTCTTTCAGGGCGGCTAGGGCGTCCATAGGGATCCTCTGAGGTGTCGGTCAAAGGCTGCTGCCCCCAAAGGCGGAGGCAAGATTGGTAAATGCTATACATTCCGTGCTCAAACGGTCTGCCTTCTTTGTTATCTCCTTTTTTTGGGCCTGTGGCAACCGGGTGAGGCATGAGTTGGGCTTTGGCAGAGCAGGCGAGCGGGATCCCTGACGCAAAGGCAGGTATGATGGAGAAGTAACCCGGTCTGGTCTGGATCCTGGGGTTAAATGTTGGATTGGTGAGGTTGATGAGGAGAAGCAATCGGTGAACTTCGGTCGAGTGCTGACGGCCATGGTTACCCCCTTCACCGATGAGGGGGAGCTCAACTACGATGAGGCCGCTCGTTTGGCCGATTACTTAGTAACCCACGGCAGCGACGGCTTGGTGGTCTGTGGCACTACGGGCGAGTCTCCCACCCTGACTTGGCAAGAAGAGTACGAACTGTTCCGCGTGGTGCGAGATGCTGTGGCCGGTCGGGCCAAGGTGATCGCCGGGACTGGCTCCAACTCCACCCGCGAGGCCATCGAAGCCACCCGCAAGGCTGCCCAATTGGGCTTGGACGGCTCTCTGCAGGTGGTGCCCTACTACAACAAGCCTACCCAGCTCGGCCTTTACGAGCACTTCAAGGCCGTTGCCCAGGCCAGTGACCTGCCCATCATGCTCTACAACATTCCCGGACGGACGGGGGTGAGCCTGCAGCCGGAAACAGTGGCAAAATTGGCAGAATTGACAACGATTGTCGCCATCAAGGAAGCCAGTGGTACAATGGAAGTGGCTTCAGAAATTCGGCGGCTTACTCCCTCCCGTTTCGCTATTTATTCGGGAGACGACTCCCTGACCCTGCCGATTTTGTCTTTGGGAGGCAGTGGCGTGGTCAGTGTAGCCAGTCACCTGGTTGGGCCACAACTGCAGGAGTTGATTCAGAGCTACGCCAAAGGCCAGCACGACCAAGCTTTGGCCCACCACCTGCGTCTGTTTCCGTTGTTCAAGGTTTTATTTGTCGAGACCAACCCCGTTCCGGTCAAGGCAGCGCTGGAGATGCAAGGTTGGCGAGTGGGTCGGGCGCGTCTTCCCCTAGCGCCGCTGCAGCCCAGTTCTCGGCAAGTTTTGCGACAGGTGCTTGAAGAGATGGGCCTACTGGCTGAAGCGAAGGGATCCAAGCAAATGGCGACGAAAGTTTCATGATGGCACCTTGAGGTTTTGCTTCCGCTATGACCGGGGTTTGCAGGGAGTTCTTTTGTGGTGTTTGACCTGTGGGTAAGTAGCTTTTTCCCTGAAAAGCTCTTTCCCCCTTTGGGAAATGGATGAGTTGTGGCGGCTGAGTTCAGCTTTCACCCACAGCTGGGTCGGGAATGGCTTGCGCCAATTTCTGTTTTTGCTTTTTACTGTTGAGGATCTAAGCTCATATGCCAACATCACGTTCTTCGGTTGCTTCTCGTTCTGTGACTCCACAAACCACCTCTTCCGTGCAGATGATTCCACTGGGTGGCGAACGGGAGATCGGCAAAAACACCTGGGCCTTCCGCTACGAGGATGACATTATCCTCTTGGATGCCGGTTTGGCTTTTCCAGAGGAGGGTATGCACGGCGTGAATATCGTGCTGCCGGACATGACCTACATCAAGCAAAACCGTGACAAAGTGCGGGGGATGGTGGTTACCCACGGCCACGAAGATCACATCGGCGGGATCCCGTATCACCTACGAGAATTTGATATTCCGGTCATCTACGGCCCCCGATTGGCGCTGGCCTTGCTGGAGGAGAAACTGCGCGATGTGGGGCTATTGAACCGCACAGAATTGCGCCCCGTCGCCCCCCGCGAAATCGTTCCTTTGAGCAAGCACTTTTTTGCCGAATTCATCCGCAACACCCACTCTTTTGCCGATAGCTTTACGGTGGCTCTGCACACGCCGGTGGGTGTCATTATCCAGACCGGTGACTTCAAGATCGACCATACCCCGGTGGATGGGGAGCGCTTCGACCTGCAGCGGCTGGCCGAGCATGGGGAAAAGGGGGTGCTGTGTCTGATTAGCGACTCCACCAACGCCGAAGTGCCGGGGTTTACCCCTTCCGAGGCTTCTGTACTGCCCGGTCTCACCAAGGCGATTGCGGGAGCCAAGGGGCGGGTGATCATCACCACCTTTGCTTCTTCGGTACATCGCCTCAATTTGGTGTTGCAGATTGCCGAGCAGCAGGGCCGGGTGGTGTCTTTGCTGGGCCGCTCCATGTTGAACGTGGTGGCTCACGCGCGGCGCCTGGGCTACATCCGCTGCAAGGACGAAACGCTGCAGCCGATGCACGTGATCAACAGCCTGCCGGACGACAAAGTGATCATCCTTACCACCGGATCCCAGGGCGAACCGCTGGCTGCTCTGACCCGCATTGCCAATGGCGAGCACCCGCAGTTGCAGATCAAGCCGGGAGACACGGTGGTGTGGTCGGCCAACCCGATCCCGGGCAACACGCTGGCAGTAACGCGGGTGATCGACAAGCTGATGGAGCTGGGGGCCAATGTCATCTACGGCAAGGACAAGGGGCTACACGTTTCTGGCCACGGCTGCCAGGAAGATCAAAAGCTGATGATCGCCCTCACCCGTCCCAAGTTCTTTGTCCCCACCCACGGGGAGTACCGCATGCTGGTCAAACATGCCGAAACGGCGATGAGCATGGGGATCCCGCGGGAAAACATCGTGATTATCGGCAACGGCGATGTGGTGGAGGTCAACCGTGAACGCATTGCTGTCACGGGCCGCGTCCCCTCTGGCCTGCAGATGATCGCCGCTTCCCACGATGGGGTGGTCATGGACGAGATGCTGCAGGAGCGCCAGCAGATGGCCAAAGATGGCATGGTGACGGTAGTGATCAGCTTGGATGGCAGCGGCCAGTTGCTCTGCACGCCGCAGGTGCAAAGTTTGGGCCTGGCGGGTGAGGGCAATTCTTTTAAAGGATCCGACCTAAAACCCCTGCTGGAGGACACCCTCAAGCAAGCTTGGCCGCGCTTTGCCTGCTCGCTGGAGCGGGGCAGGCTGGAGATCGACTGGGCCGGCCTCAAGGCAGAGGTGGAGCGGGTGGTGCGCCGCTTTGTCCGCGAACAACTGCCCGGCAAGCCGACGGTACTGGTTTTTGTCCAGTCGCCTGAAGAGGAGTCTGTGCCGGTCACCTCTCTGCCAGTTGGGGAAGCCCAGCCGGAACAGGAACGGCTGGCCCTGGGACGACGGCGGCGCTCCTCGGCGGCGGTGGCGGCTTCTTAAGACCGGCTTGCTGGGGTTTCCCAAGACTCCAGCGCCTCTTTCCTGCTACGGGAGAGGAGCGGGGATGTAGAGGCATCATCGGCGCGGCACCCTAGAGGGAGTGCGGATCTAGTGGCCAGGAGATTTCTGCTGCTGAGGGGAGGGATCCCACCTCGCTAAAGGGCGGGCAGCGGCGCTGGGGCGGGACGGGCTGCTGCAGGATCCTCAAGAAAGCCTCGGCCAGGTCGGCATATCCCCGGTCGTTGGGGTGAAAGCCATCGGCCAGCGGGCCGGGGAAGAAAGACTCGCGGCGGTAGGAGCGGGGATCGCAGAGGAGATCCACCACGGGGATCCCTTCTTGGCTCAAGGGGTTGATGGCCCGTTGGCTGAGGCCGACGGAGACCCAAGCCAGCAGTTGCCGCAGGCCCCTGGGCTGCTGCTGCCCCAGGGGGATCAGGGCGAAGTTGGGCAGGTTGGCCACCGCCAGGCGAGCTTGGGGAGCACGGGCCCGCACCGCCTGCAGCAGGGTTTGGTAGTCGGCGGCAAATTGTTGGATCTGGCGCTCAACAAAGGGCAAGGGATCCTCGCCGCGCAGAGCCCGTTGGGCTGCCGCGAAGACAATAGCGTTGGTGTCGTTGCCGCCCACCCAGAGGGTGATCAGGGTGGCGTCGGGAGGGATGCGCGGCACTTGATCCTGGAGCAGGTTGGCCGGGATCCCTTCCCGCAGGGCTTGCATGGCTGGGCTGAGTACCGCTCCTGAGCGGCCCAAGTTAATTAGCTCCACCGGGCCGGGCAGCAGGCGGGCCAGGCGGGGGACATACCCCGTCCCATTGGGGCAGTCCAGCGGCTCTGAGCGCTGCGGGCGGGTGCCGGCAGCGTTGGCTGGACCATCGCAGGAGATGGAGGCGTTGAAGCCAACGGCATCACTGGCTCCCAGAGCAACGTAGCGGGTGAGGGCGGGCGGGCTGGGTATGAGAACAGCGGGGGGAGATCCAGAGGCTTCGGAACAAGCAGTTAGCCCCCACCCCAGCATCCCGATTGCCATAGAGAGCAGCAGCAACCGAACGGGTCTGGGGGCTTGCCTCTTTTGCCAAGTAGGGGAGCCCATGGGGTAGCTTTGCTGCAGAGGTGGGGGAAGCCCCCAGCCAAGCTAGCCGAAGATTGGCCAATTGGCGAGTATGGTGGGAGTATGGCGCTGCGTTTTTGCAAGTCCCGCACCTACCACGATCCCCTGCACGGTGCCATCAGCCTGGATGGCGGGGATCCGGTCGAGGCGCTGCTGATTCGCCTCATCGACACCCCGGCCTTCCAGCGCCTGCGCCGCGTCCGCCAGTTGGACACCGCTTTTTTTACCTTCCATGGCGCTGAGGGATCCCGCTTCACCCACTCGGTGGGAGTGCTGCAGGTTACGCGGCGCCTGTTTGACAAATTGGCCCGCCGCTACCCGGAGCTGCGCCCCTACCGCGCCGTTACCCTGGTTGCCGCTCTGCTGCACGACATTGGCCATGCCCCCTTTAGCCATGCCGGCGAGGAGATCTTCGGCTGCCGACACGAGGTCTGGACGGCCCGCATCGCGCGGGAGGATCCCCAGATAGCCACGCTGGTGGCGGAGTTTGACCCGCAACTGCCGGCCCAACTGGAGCAGGTGTGGCAGAAACAATTTCCCCTGCCGCTGGTGGGGCAGCTTATTGCCAGCCAACTGGACTGCGACCGCTTTGACTACCTGATGCGCGACAGCCTGCTCACCGGCGCCCAATACGGCCACCTGGATCTGGATCGCATCCTCACGGTGTTGGACTACGACCCGGAGACGGGATCCCTCTCCATTCCCGCCCGCAAAGGCCTGGGAGCCATCGAGCACTATCTGGTGGTGCGCTATTTCATGTACACCCAGGTGTACCAGCACCCCAAGAGCCTGTGTGCCCGCTTTATTTTGGAGCGGCTCTTCAAGCGGGCCCAGGTGCTCCTGCACCAGGGAAAGATCGAGCTGGATCCCATCTTGAGTGCCTGGTGTTGGGCGGCGCTGGCGGTGCAAAAGGGGGATCCCTTCGAGCTGCCTTTGCCCCTCTATCTGGCCGCTGACGATGTGATGTTCAGCTACCCTTTTCGCTTTTGGGCCATGGCGGGGAAGGATCCCATCTTGGCCGATTTGGCGCGGCGCTATTTGGATCGGGATCTATTCAAGGCCCGCAACCTCAGCCGCCTGCCAGAAGAGCGACGCCAAGAGCTGGTGGCAACTCTAAGCCAGAAGATGCAGCAAGATGGCTTGGATCCAGAAAGCTACTTGGGAATTCGCTCGGCCCACGTCCAGGGCTACAGCTTCTACGACCAAGGGATCCAACTCAAAACCGAGGACGGCTACGTGGAAATTGCCCAGCTCTCGCCGCTGGTGCGATCCCTGGTGGAAACGCAAAGCCAGGTTTGGCTGATCTTCCCCCGCCCCTACAGCGATATCGTAGAGAGGGCTTTGTCTGCCTAGAGGATTGGCAGATCCCAGGGCTAGGGCATGGGCAAAATCCGTTCCTTATCTGAAAGAGGGAAGCAAGAGTGGGAATCCCGGAGATCCTGGCGATGGTGTTGGCGCTAACGGCCCTGGCGATTGCCTTGGTGGCGCTGCGGCTGGGGCGGGCGCTGCGGGCTTCCCCCTGGCTGCGGGATCCCTTGCCGGAGCAAGCGGCAGAGGTCGCAGCGGCCCTGGAGCGGCTGGCGGTGATCGTGCCTGCCTACAACGAGGCGGAAAACGTGGTGGGCTGCCTAAGCAGCATCCTGGACAGCACCGCCGCCCCGCTGCAGGTCTGGCTGGTGGACGACGGCTCCACCGATGCCACCTGGGAGCTGGCCCAGGCCCTGGCCGCCGAACGGCAAGATCCGCGGCTGCACCTGCTCCAAGGGGATCCCCGCCCCCAAGGCCAAACGTGGGTGGGCAAAAACTGGGCCTGTGCCCAAGCCGTTGCCGCCCTGGCCGCCCAGCCTGATCCCCCCGACTACCTGCTCTTTCTCGACTGCGACGTGCGGCTGGGATCCGCTGCCATCGAAGCAGCCCTAGGACAGTTGCTGGCAAGCGGCAGCGGCTTGGTAAGCGTAGGGCCTCAGTTGGTGTGCGGCTGTCTGGCCGAGTGGCTGGTGCAGCCCATCATGATGGTCATCTTGGCGGCAGGCTACGACTTTGCCGCCGTCAACGATCCCAAGCGTCCCAAGGCCTTTGCCTTCGGGCCGTTCATGCTGTTTCGCCGCTCCGCCTACGAGCAAGTGGGCGGACACGCCGGCGTGGCCAATGTGGTTATCGAGGATGTGGCCTTGGCCCAGCGCATCAAAGCGGCTGGCCTGGGCTTGCAGATTTGCCTAGGGGGGTCGCGGGTGCGATGCCGCATGTACGCCAATGGAGCCGCCCTCTGGGAAGGGTGGACGAAAAACTGGTTCCTGGGCCTGGAGCGCAACTGGGCCCTCGCCGTGTTGGCGATGGTCACTGTCTTGGGCATCTGCAGCCTGCCCTGGCTGGGGTTGATCCTGGCTGTGGCTACGGGATCCCCGCAGGTCTTGGCGGCCAGCCTGGCCGGGATCCTAGGCCAAGGGGTCATCCGCCTGCTTCTATGGCGTTGGGCCCACCTGCCGCTGCGTTACTGGTGGCTGACGGCGGTGGGAGGCTGGGTGACGGCAGCCATCATCTTGGCTTCTGCCATCCGCACCACCAGCGGGCGCAACTGGACTTGGCGGGGCCGTCCCCTGGGGTCAAACTAGCCTGGATCCTCTGAAATCTGTTGGGAACATGGTCTAATGGGGGATGTTCGGGGAGCATCCCAAAATAAACAAGCGGCGTTGACAAGGTGTTTACAAAGGTGGGATAGCACCATGCAGGCTTTGGTCATCGGCTCCGGGGGACGGGAACACGCTCTGGCCTGGAAGCTGCTGCAGTCTCCCCAGGTTACACGAGTCTACTGTGCCCCCGGCAACGGCGGCACGCAGCAGATGCCCCGCTGTCAGTCTGTGGCTTTGGCGGCCACCGACATCGAGGGACTGGTGCGATTTGCTACCGTGCAAGGGATCCGCCTGACGGTGGTGGGGCCGGAACTGCCCTTGGTGGCGGGAATTGTGGACGCCTTTCAGGCAGCGGGGCTGCCCATTTTCGGCCCCAGTCGCGCCGCCGCCCAACTGGAGGGAAGCAAGCTCTGGGCCAAGCAACTGATGCAGGAAGCGGGGATCCCTACGGCTCCGGCTGTGGGCTTTGCCGACTTGTCCGAGGCGCTGGCCTACCTGGATGCAAGGACTGCGTCAGGCAAAGGCAGCTATCCGGTGGTGATCAAAAAAGATGGGCTGGCCGCCGGCAAGGGGGTGACCGTTGCCCATAGCCGGGAAGAAGCCGTGCAGGCTCTGGAGGCGGCCCTGGCCAAGCCGGGCGAGCAGGTGCTGATCGAGGAGTTTCTCGCCGGCCAAGAGGTGTCGGTGCTGGCCCTGACGGATGGCCAGATCTGCCTGCCGCTGCTGCCCGCCCAAGACTACAAGCGCCTTGGCGATGGCGATACCGGCCCCAACACCGGCGGCATGGGGGCCCACGCTCCGGCAGACTACTTGGTAACCCCAGAACTGTTGGCCCGCATCCAAGCCCAAGTGCTGGATCCCACCCTGCAGGCTCTGCAGCGGCGGGGCATCCGCTACCAGGGGGTGATCTACGCCGGCCTGATGATCACGCCCAATGGGGATCCCTATGTGTTGGAGTACAACTGCCGCTTCGGGGATCCCGAAGCCCAGGTGATCCTGCCCCTGTTGGAAAACCCTCTGGACGAGGTGCTGCTGGCCTGCATCGAGGGACGGCTGGCCGAGGTGCAACTGAAGTGGAAACCCGGCTACGCCGCCTGCGTGGTCATGGCCGCCTCCGGCTACCCTGACAGCTACGAGCGAGGGATCCCCATTGCCGGCCTGGAGGCCGCCGCCGCCACCGGGGCCCTGGTGTTCCATGCCGGCACTCGCCAGGTGGGCAAGCAGCTTCTCAGCGACGGCGGGCGTGTCCTCTGTCTTACCGGCCAAGGGGCAACTCTAGCAGAAGCGCTGCGCCAAGCCTATGCCGCTGTGGAGCAGGTGCAGTTCCCCAAAGCCCACTACCGCTCCGACATCGGCAGCCGCGCCCTCGGGCCTGCCGTCCGGCGAGGTGCGCTGCCCGCCCAGTAACCCCCTCAGCTTCCTAGGCAGAAGTAGGGCCCCAGAGAGGTCGCTTCTCCGGGGCCCCTAAAGCAGTTTTTAAAAAAGCTTTGATGCTTAAACCCTAGCTCCTCTGGTAACGAGACTGCAATGATAGTATCAAAACCTCAACTTTACTTTAAGCTCCTCAACAATAACCCTCTGCTTTGCCCGAGCACGGAGATCGCCCTGTCGGCGCTCTCTCCTGCAACGATCTGGCCCTCTCTTATCCAAGAGGGATCCCGCATCAAGTGGCTGGGGTCATTCCAGTGGCAGAAGGGGTAGTCGCCTGCAGCGGCCCAAAGCACTGGAGAATCGTCTCGCCTAAGTGCATTCAAACAACTGAGCTTAACTATCTGCTCACTGGCAGCTCCAGGCCAAACTCTTGCAGAGCAGGCAAGAAGTTTTTGTTTTCGTGATGGGATCGGCTTAATTTTACTAAGGCAAATCTCTGGATATCTTGTAAGCTTCTCCAGAAATCGGGAGTGAGCTGGATCCCTATGTCTTGAGCTTTCTGTTGAACGGACATCGAGATCTGATCTGGGTTTTGCCGTTCCGGCTGCGGGTCAATGGAAATCTCTTGCACTTCTTCAGCTCATGGGAATGCATCGCAAAGAATCGGCAAAATCTTGCTCAAATTGAAACAGAACCATGGGCATCTCCGCGAGGATACAAACTCTGGAGTTGAGAGCACTTCCTGGCCGGTGGGTTGGCCTTTTGGAGAGCAACAGCGCAGGCTTTCAGTTCCGGCTGGCCTGAGTCTGGACAACTGATGTCGTGGGTAAGGACGTTGCACTCGGCTTGTTCTGCCCAAAGGGATCCCCACTGCATGAGCACAAATACAGTTCCGGCGGCAATGTTGGCAGTTACTTAAGCTGGGAAATAGGCCTGTCCCCGGGCAGAACGCACTTGAACCCAATCGCCAGCTTGGATGCCCAGCTTTTCAGCATCGTGAGGATGGATCTCGATAAAAGACTGGGGGTGCATTTGCCTAATTTTTTCAATTCTGCCGGTGCGGGTTTAGGTGTGCCAATGGCCGTATAGCCTGCCCGTGGTTAACACGTAGGGAAACCGGGGATCCGGCGGCTCCGCCAAGCTACGGGAATGATGGGGGATAAAGCGAGCGCGACCGTCGGAGATAGGAAAACGCTAGTCTGTATAGAGGCGGGCGGAATTGGGAGGAGTTCTTCCTTTGGGATAGGGCCATTGCTGAGGGCTTTGTTCTGCCAAAAGGGCATGGCTAAGGCCAGAGTGATCGCAGAGGCAGTTGGCGGTGAGGGCGGCAAATTCGGCATAAAGGCAGCCAGTTCTACCGCGTTTTGGAATCCCCAGGCTTTATCGGGTTAGAGATTCTTTAACTGAGATTGGAGAGAGAACGAATGCTGTGCTACTTGCGGGTGCTGTGGCTGTTTTGGAGCACTTCTGTAGCGGCAGAAATGGAGTACCGCGCCAATTTCTTCTTTGCCAGCCTCAGCAGCGTGGGTGGCCTGGGGTCAGCTCTGTTTGGGCTTTCACTGTTCTATCAGCAGGGGCACCGCCTGGGGGGTTGGAGCTGGCCGGAGGCGCTCATCGTCTTGGGCATGTTCACCATCTTGCAGGGGGTGTCGGCCAGCCTCTTTAACGTCAACTTAAACCGCATCGTGCAGCAGGTGCAGGAGGGCACTCTGGATTTTGTTTTGCTCAAGCCCATTAGTAGCCAGTTTTGGCTGTCAACCCGGGTGTTCTCTCCCTGGGGCCTGGTGGATATCGGCTTTGGCCTGGTGCTGATTCTCTACGCCGGGATCCAGTTGCGGCTGCCGGCCTGGGCCTATGTTTTGGGTCTGGTGCCCCTGCTCCTGGGATTGGTCATCCTCTACAGCCTCTGGTTTATGCTGGGGGCCACCAGCATCTGGTTTGTCAAGATCTACAACGTCACCGAGGTGCTGCGGGGCTTGGTAGAGGCGGGGCGCTTCCCCCTGGTGGCCTATCCGGTGGCCTATCGGCTGTTTTTTACCTTCGTTGTGCCGGTGGCTTTCTTGACCACGGTGCCGGCAGAAACCCTGTTGGGACGAGCCCAGTGGCCGTGGCTTGTGGGATCCGCCCTGCTGGCGGCGGGGCTGTTGGTCGGATCCCATTTGTTCTGGCGCTTTGCCTTGCGCTTTTACACCAGCGCCTCTAGCTAAAATCTCCGTCCAAACATCTCCATCCTAAGCATCCAAGCAGCGAGGATGGGAGTAATTGCTACAGAAGCGCCCCATGCGCCGCCCCAGAGTTGGATCTTCTCCTCAAGGGAAGGGCAAAAATAGGTTCCCACCCTGGGAATAGGATCCCTCAGGCTCATTTTTTTAGGGGCAAAAGCAATTCTCGCTGCAGCGATCTGTAGCTACCTATTTGGTGGCGCAGAGGGATAGTTTTCTTGTTTTAGGGAGCATTTTCCATGCGCAAGCGCCTGCAATGTGTGGCCGTATCTGTGGCAGCCGGTAGCCTAGCTCTGCTGGGCTGCAGCAACAGCAATCCTTCTCCGATGGCGATGATCCCCTCCCAAGCGGATTTGGTGGCCCTGGGCAGCGGCAATCGCCTCACCTTCATCCGCTCTGCCGATGCCTCTGTGCAGGGATCCCTGACGGTGACGGGGGTGAGCGGCAGTTTGATCGGTATCGATGTCCGTCCTGCCAATCGCCTGCTCTACGGCCTCACCGACGCCAACATCCTCTACACCATCAACTTGCAAACTGGCGCCGCCAGCGTGGCCAGTACCCTGTCGGTTCCCTTTACGGCGGGCACGCTGTCCGGTATGGACTTCAACCCCGTCCCGGATCGCCTGCGCCTGGTGGGAGCCAACGGCCAGAACTTCCGCATCAATGTCGACACGGGCGAAGTGATCCAAGATAGACCTTTGGCCTTTGGCCCGATGGAGCTGCAGGGATCCCGCCCGGCTGTTACCGCTGCCGCCTACACCAACAACGTGGCCGGCGCCCAATCCACACGGCTGCTGAACATCGACGGCGAGCGCAACCTGCTGCTATTTCAGAACCCGCCCAACGACGGGGTGCAAATGCCGATTGGCCCCCTGGGCGTGAACTTCGGCCCGGTGGGCGGGTTTGACATCCGTACGGTCGGCGGGGTGGATACCGGCTTTGCCATCGGCGGCTCCACCCTGTATCGAATTGACCTGAATACAGGTCGCGCCACCTCTGTGGGCACGCTGCCGGGTGGGCCGTTCTTCGGCTTGGCTGCCCTCTAGATCGGCCAGGTTGTTACAGTTCCAATCATCTTTCTTGCCAATTGTTGCTCTTTTGTTTCGGCCCGATTCCAGCTCGGGATTGGGCCTTCTGCACTTCTTCAAGTAGGGTTGATCTCCATCTATGCAGGCGATAGACTATGGGAGCCGCTGTCCTTTCTGGCTTGCCTTAGGCAAAGCCTGCTTTTCCCCGAGTGCTTTCTCGTCGCCGTTTTATTTTTTCCTTCCCCCCATGAAGATCGAGGATGACAAAGCCAAGGGATCCCTGCAGGAGAGAAGCGATGCGGAGGTATTTTCAGCCCTCAAGGCAGGCCAATCCCAAGCTTTGGCCATCCTCTACGACCGGCACGCCGGTTTGGTGTACGGAATTGCCTGCAAGATGCTGGGCAACTCTGCCGAGGCCGAAGATCTGACGCAGGACATTTTTCTGAGTTTGGCCCGTTCTTCCTTCGATCCCAAGCGGGGATCCCTGCGCACTTACCTAGGCATTTTGGCCCGCTCCCGCTGCTTGGATCGGCTGCGCTCCTGGCGCAATCGACAGCGATCCCTGGAACGGGGCAGAGTGGAATTACTGGGCGATGCTGCCGAGGATCCGGCTCTGGAGCAGTTGGCCCGCGCCGAACAGGCAGTGGAGGTGCAAACGGCCTTGGCCGAGCTCTCTGAACATCAACGCCAAATCCTCAAAATGGCCTATTACGAAGGCATGAGCCAGACAGAAATTGCCAAGCAATTGGATCTGCCTTTGGGAACGGTTAAAGCCAGAGCCCGCCGAGGCTTGCTGCGGCTGCGCGAGTTGCTGGGAGGCGCCCCATGAAAGCCGAGTCTGTGTCTCCCGAAGAACTGCAACTGTGGCTGGCCGGCTACGTGCTGGGGGATCTCTCCCCGGAAGAGGCCGACCGCCTGGAAGTGGTGCTCAAGCTGCGCCCGGAGCTACAGCAGGAGCTGCAAGCTCTGCAACAGACCCTGGAGAAGGCCTACGGCGTCGAAGAAAAGCAACCTCCCCCCAGCTTGCGGGCTTCTCTGCTGCAAGCCTACACAGAGCCGGCGCCCAAACCCCTCCCCACTTCCGGCTCGGCCATTCAGGGATCCCCCCGCTGGCAGCGGGGCCTGGCGGCACTGGCAGTGGGGTTAATGGTCGCCCTAGGACTGGGGAACCTGTACCTGTGGCGCAGGCTGCAACTGGCCCAGACTCAAGGGATCCCGGTCGAGGTGTTGACTTATGAATTGCAGCCGACGGCGGAAAACGTGACTGGCTCGGTTACGGTGGAGGTGGATCCGCGAGGCCTGCAAGGGAAGCTAGTGGCCCGTGGTTTGCCACCATTGCCAGAAGGCCGCGTCTATGCGCTCTGGGTGGTGCTGGAACCGGAAGCCCCCTTCACCAAAGATGAGGCGGGGGCGATCCTCACTGCCGCTTTCCGGGTGGATGCGGCGGGAAATCAAGAACAGGAGCTGCGCCTACCGCCAGTGTTTGCATCCACAGAATGGGTGCGGGCGGTGGCCATTACTGAGGAAGACGGCAGCCGGCCCCAAGAGCACCAGGGATCCCCTCTGTGGATTTCCGGCTAGTCGGAGCAGGGGCCAACCAACATAGGTCTGTCCCAGGGCATGGCCGTGCTCACCTGTCCAGGATCCCTCTGAGGGCACTTTCGTCGATGTGGATCGGCAAAAGACAGTGCCGGGCGGCGCACCCCCCCCAGCCACCCTGCCGTTGGGAAAAGTTGTGGGCGCACCGGAAGTGTATCAGCATTAAGATGAGGGTCACTACCCCGGCACAGCAAAAGCCAACTTGGAGGTCACCCTATGGGCGAAGCAAAGCGCCGCAAAACCCGCAACAGCCCCGACCCTGACCAAGAGCTGCTGTTTCCCCAGCTCAAAGATATTCCTCTCACCAAAGCCCAAGCCCGCACGATCTACAATTGGACAACTCGGGGCGCTTGGGCCGGCATTATTCTCCTGGCCATTGTCTGGGTGGTGGTGCGATTTGTGGGGCCTGCGTTGGGCTGGTGGCACCTGGTGGGCTAGACGGCTGGATCCTTTGAGTTTTCCTGGAGTTTCCCCATGCGATCCTATTTGGCAGCCGCCCTTCAGATGACCAGCACCCCCGATCTGGCCGGCAACCTACAACAGGCAGAGGAGTGGATTGACTTTGCGGCGCGGCGGGGATGTGAGCTGGTAGCTTTGCCGGAAAACTTTGCCTTCATGGGGCCGGAGGAAGAAAAAGCTCGCCTTGCCTCGGAGATCGCGCAGCGGGCCGAGGAGTTTTTGGCCAAGATGGCCCAGCGCTACCAGGTATTCGTGCTGGGCGGGGGATACCCGGTGCCGGATGGACAAGGCAAGGTGTACAACACCGCCGCCCTCTACAGCCCCGAGGGCAAGGAGCTGGCTCGCTACTGCAAGATCCACCTCTTCGACGTCAACCTGCCCGACGGCAACACCTACCGCGAGTCGAACACGGTGGTGAGCGGCAACGAGGTGGTGGTCTGCCAGGAAGAGCGGCTGGGCATGCTAGGTCTATCGGTTTGTTACGACGTGCGCTTTCCGGAGCTGTATCGTTCCTTGGTGGATCGAGGAGCGCAGGTGCTGTTGATCCCCGCCGCCTTTACCGCCTACACGGGCCGGGACCACTGGCAGGTTTTGCTGCAGTGTCGCGCTATTGAAAACACCTGCTACGTGATTGCTCCCGCCCAGGTGGGCACCCACTACGAGCGGCGGCAATGTCATGGCCACGCCATGATCGTGGATCCTTGGGGGACGATCCTGGCGGATGCCGGCGGCGAAAAACCAGGGGTGGCCATTGCCGAGATCGACCCGGAGCGCCTGCAGCTTATCCGGCGGCAGATGCCCTCGCTGCAGCACCGTCGTCTGGCCTGTACTGTCAGCCTTTAGGGATCCCCTATGCCTTGGCCGCCCTTGATCCTCTACAGCAAGCCCGGCTGCCACCTCTGCGAGGGCCTAGCGGAGAAGTTGCAGCAGATCCCTGAGATCGCCACGTTGGAAATCCGCGACATCACCACTAACCCCACCTGGTGGGAGCGCTACCAACTGGAGGTTCCCGTGCTGAGCTTGGCGGGGGATCCCGAACGATCTCTGCCCCGCCCCTCGCCGCGGCTAACCGTGACCCAGTTACGCACTTGGCTGGAACAACAGTTGGGTTGACGGCTTAAGAGGCTAGCGCTTCGCTGCGGGCGGTATAGCCAGCTTGGCGGAGGGCCTCAACTGCAGCCTGGGCATTTTTAACCCAAAATTGGGATCCCAGCCTCACCCAGAGCGTGTGGGGAGGGGCGACGATGGCCGCCACAACGGGGATGCGATTTTCTTCCTTGGCTTCCGAGCGTTGGCGGGCAAGCAATGTTTGCAGGCGGTATCGATCCTCCAATGTGCCGGCAGCCTCCAGAGGGAGTTGCACCGTAACCCAACTCACCGATTCAATTGGCTGTAAGTCCTCGACAATCAATTGCACCTGTTCATCCCGCTGATCCACCTTGGCCCAGATCAATAGCCGTTGATCCACCTCCAGGCGATGGCGCAAACGTTCGTAAGTCTTGGGGAAGATCACCGCTTCGCAACTGCCGGTGAGATCTTCCAGTTGCACAATGGCCATGCGATCCCCTTTCTTGGTGGTTACGGTTTTGATGGCAGTCACTAGGGCCAGAATGCCTACAGAAGTCTCGGCTGCGTAGCCGCTCAAATCCGAGAGGTTAACGGGAGCCAACAGGCGCGCCTGCTCTTGAATCCGCCGCAGCGGGTGATCCGAAACATAAAAACCCAACAGCTCCCGTTCCAGCCTTAACTTTTCTGGCGCTGGAAAATCTTCGGTAGCAGGCCCCCGCGGCGCCTCCATAAATCCCTGGCCATCACTGCTGTCGCTGCCCAACAAATCAAATAGGCTGGCTTGACCAATGGCTTTGGACTTGGCCCGCTCCGTCGCCCAGGTGAGAATGGGATCCAGATCCACCATTAATTGCTTGCGGTTGGGGGAAATACAATCAAAAGCGCCTGCACAGATCAGCGACTCGATGGCGCGACGGTTAACCAGGCGCAGATCCACCCGCTGGCAAAAGTCGGCCAAAGAGGTGAAGGGGCCCCCCGCCTGGCGGGCAGCCAGGATGTTTTGAATCGCCCCCTCACCCACATTCTTCACCGCCCCTAGACCAAACAAAATGCTGGATCCTTGGGGGGTAAAATCCAGCCCAGAGCGGTTGATATCGGGCGGTTGAATCTGGATCCCTATCGACAGACAATAGGTGATATAGCGCTGCACCTTATCTTGATCCCCTCCCACAGAAGAAAGCAGCGCCGCCATGTATTCTGTTGGATAATTGGCCTTGAGATAGGCTGTCTGGAAAGTAATCAGTCCATAGGCCGTAGAGTGGGATTTGTTGAAGCAATACTCGGCGAAAGCAACCATCTGGTCAAATAGTTCCGTGGCCACTTCCTTGGCCACACCTCGCTCCAAAGCTCCCCGGACGAATTGCTCCCGCTGTTGCTCCATCTCGGAAACTTTCTTTTTCCCCATCGCCCGCCGCAGCAGGTCGGCCTGGCCCAGGGTATAGCCGGCCATGTCCTGGGCAATGCGCATGATCTGTTCTTGGTAGAGAATGGCGCCGTAGGTATCTTGAAGGATTGGCTTGAGGAGATCGTGGGCATAGGTTACCGGCTTGCGGCCATGTTTGCGATCGATAAAGTCTGGGATCATGCCCGTATCCAATGGCCCCGGTCGGTAAAGAGCCAAGACCGAGGAAATGTCTTCTAAGTTGGAAGGCTTGAGCTCTCGCACCACCTGCTTCATCCCGGAAGATTCCAGTTGGAAGATCCCTTCCAGCTCTCCCTTTTCCAAAAGTTGGTAGGTTTTCTCGTCATCCAATGGTAGGTTATCCAGGTCGATGGTGACCCCTCTGTGCTCTCGAATCAGCTCCACAGCCCGCTGGATCATCGTCAGGTTGCGCAGCCCCAAAAAGTCCATCTTCAGCAGGCCCAGAGACTCAATATCTTCCATCGAGTACTGGGTAATAATTTGGCCTTCGTTGTTGTATTGCAAGGGCACGATCTCATCCAAGGGATCCTTGGCGATGACCACGCCGGCAGCGTGAACCCCAAAGGTTTTGTTGGTGCCTTCCAACAGGCGGGCCAGCTCGATCCAGCGGTGAGTGGTTGGGTCTTTCTCGTATTTTTCTTTGAACTCGGGGGCCGGCGTGTTCTCGCCGATCATCTCTTCCAATTTTGCCGGTTTGCCCCGCGATACCGGGATCAGCTTTGCCATTTTGTCGGCTTCGGCATAGGGAATATCGAGCACCCGGGCAACATCTTTGAGAATAGCTTTGGAAGTCATGCGGTTAAAGGTGATGATTTGGGCCACTCGCTCTTGACCATACTTGCGGGTTACATAGTCGATCAGCTCTCCCCGCCGCTCGATGCAGAAATCGGTATCGATATCCGGCATCGATTGCCGTTCTGGGTTGAGAAAACGCTCGAAGAGCAACCCATATTTGACGGGGTCAATATTGGTAATTTGCAGGGCATAGGCCACCAGGGATCCGGCTGCCGAACCGCGGCCTGGGCCTACTGGGATCCCGTGCTCGCGGGCATAGCGAATGTAGTCCCAAACCACCAGGAAATAGCTGGAGAAGCCTTTTTGTTGGATGATGCTTAGTTCAAAGCGCAGGCGCTCCTGATAGTTTTCCGGAATCTGATCTGGATAGGCAACGCCGCAGCGTTTTGCCAAGCCCTGCCAGGCCAATTCGGTGAGATAGCTATCGGCAGAATGGCCCGGTGGAACCGGGTAGTCGGGCATGCGCATTTCCCCAAATAGGTCATAGCCCTCGATCTTTTCCAGCACCTTGAGGGTGTTGGCAATGGCTTCGTCGATCACCTCTTGCTCCAGGTGATCGCGGCAGAGGCGGCGCATTTCTTCTGGGCTTTTCAGGTATTCCGTCCCACTGTAGCGAAGGCGATCTTTCTCGGTGAGAGATTTGCCTGTTTGGATGCAGAGCAGGGCATCGTGGGCCTCCACATCCCAGCAGGAGATGAAGTGGCTATCATTGGTGAGGATGATCGGGATCCCCAATTCGCGAGCAATGCGCACCAATTGCACATTGACAAAGCGGTCTTCTCGATAGCCGTGATCCTGGATCTCAATGTAGTAATCGTCTCCAAACTGTTCTTGATACCAGGCGGCAACCTGGCGGGCAATTTCTGGCCGCCCCTGCAAAATGGCCTGGGGCACTTCCCCAGCTCGACAGCCGCTGGTCACGATCAACCCCTCTTTGTATTGGGCCAAATACTCTTTGTTGATGCAGGGGCGCGCAAAGATCCCCTTGCCTTGAACGCCGTGGAGATGGGAAATAGTGGTTAGCTTCACTAAGTTTTTATAGCCCTGGGTGTTTTTGGCTAGAACCACTTGGTGATACTTGGGATACTTGCGGCTTTTGTCTCGAATATCGCCGTTGATAACATACATCTCGTTGCCAATAATCGGCTTGATCCCTTTGCTTTTACACAGTTTCACCAGCTCAATGGCCCCATACATGACGCCGTGATCGGTCAGGGCCAGTCCTGGCAAACCCATCGCCACCACCTGCTCAATCAAACGCGGCAATTGGCTAGCCCCGTCCAGAAGGCTGTACTCGCTGTGCAAGTGCAAGGGGACAAAAGACATGGCAACGCTATGGGTAGAGGGATCCCTTCAACCTTAACCCAGCGCCCCTTTTTCCAGTTGCTGCTAGCTGCCGCTACAGTAAAGTCAGGCCGACGTTTTCTCCCTTTGCTTGCATGGAGACTCCCCTTCGCCTCACCCAGTACTCCCACGGCGGCGGCTGCGGCTGCAAAATTGCCCCGGCGCTGCTGCAGCAGATTCTTAAGGAGCTGCCTCTTCTTTGGTCAGATCCGGCCCTGTTGGTGGGGGCTGAAACGAGCGACGATGCCGCCGTCTACCAACTCAACGACGAGCAGGCCCTGATCCTGACCACCGACTTTTTCATGCCCATCGTGGACGATCCGGTGGATTTTGGCCGCATTGCCGCAGCCAACGCCCTTTCTGACGTTTACGCGATGGGGGGTAGGCCCATTCTCGCCCTCGCCATTCTGGGTATGCCGGTCAACACCCTGCCCCTGTCGGCTATTCGGGAGATCATGGCCGGGGGAATCCAGATCTGTCAGGAAGCCGGGATCCCTTTGGCCGGGGGGCACTCCATCGATTCGCCCGAGCCTATCTTCGGCTTGGTGGCGGCAGGCCTGGCCCACCCGCAGCACATCCGCCGCAACGCCACGGCTCAGCCCGACGACGACCTCATCCTAACCAAGCCGCTGGGGATCGGGGTGATGACCACCGCCCTAAAAAAGGGTCAGCTTAGCGCAGCGGGCTACGCCGAGGTTTTGCAGGTGATGACTCAGCTTAACCGCATCGGCCCGCAACTGGCGCGGCGACCCCAGGTTCACGCCCTAACCGATGTAACGGGGTTTGGCCTCTTGGGACACTTGCTAGAGGTCTGCCGTGGCTCAGGGGTAAGCGCCGAGTTGGATCTGGCTGCTATTCCCTTTTTGCCCGAGGCCCTCTCCTTGGCGGAGGCGGGGATCTTCCCAGGTGCAGCCCGCCGCAACTGGCAAGGCTATGAAGGCGTAGAGGCCGACTCTCTACCGGAGTGGCAGCAGTTGCTCTTGTCGGATCCGCAAACCAGCGGCGGCTTACTGCTGGCGGTGGATCCCGCCTTCACCGCAGAGCTTTTGCAAGAGCTCCACAGCGCCGGCTACTCCTATGCTCGCCGCATTGGCCGCTGCCAGGCCGGCGAAGGGATCGCCATTCGGGTTGTCGGCGAGATCCAAACCCCCCGCCAGTAGCTTGGGGGAAGGCCACGTTTGGCCCTCTCCCCCCAATCTATGAAGATTTGGTCAAGCAGAGCTGCGAAAGTTGAAGATCTCATGTAAGGGGAAGGGGAGCTGAGATATCTTAAAGAGGTATGAACGAGCCCTCTCCCAACAGCCATAGCCTGGTTCAGTGGGTTGAGCCAGGTCAACTGATTCGCAGCCTCAGCAGCGGCCAATTGCTGATGGTGGATCCGCAGCGGCACAACGCCTTGATCATCTGCAAGACGTTTCATGCCGAGTTTGCCGGGCCGGGCGCTGCGGTGGGGGGGCCCTTGGATGTGGAGTCGAGCAGCGTGATCCCGATTGGGGATGTGGCTCTGTTGCATCCCCAGGGCTATCAAGAGCGGCAAAACGCCTATACCAAGCGGCTGCACTGGATGCGCTGGTTGCAGCAGATCACCGATAATCCTTTGCCGGCCCAGCGGGCGCGGATTTTGCTCTTTAGCTTGGAGGAGTTTTTCTCTGCGGAGTTGGTCAAGCAGTTGCCGGATGACATTTTGGCGCGGCTGGTGGGGGTGCTGCCGCAGACCATCGCCGCAGCTCGGATGGAAATGATGGCCCCCTGCAGCCCCAGCTATTCCCTGGCCGGCTAGGGGGATCCGTTCAAGATTGGACGGCGTGGGCAGTGTCTTCGAAATAACCCCAAAGCTTAGCTACACTAAAAGCCAACTTCGTTCTGGCAACTCGCCCAACCGGGACCCTGGCCTCATGCAGTGGTGGAAACGGCTGCGCCAAAATCGCTGGGCTCAAGTGGGAGCCTACATTCTCGTTTTTTTCTACGTCTGCGCCATTTTTGCCGAGTTTGTTGCCCCCTACAGCCCGCTGGAATCGCAGCCAGGGGGATCCCTTTTGCCCCCCACCGCCATTCACTTGTGGGATGAGTCGGGCGCTTGGCTGGGGCCCCACGTTTACCCCACCCGCCAGGGGCCGGTGGATCTGGAAACGGGCGAACGTCCGCTTTTGGTGGATAGCAGCCGTCCCGCCGGGATCCGCCTGTTTGTGGCCGGCACCCCTTACCGTTGGCTGGGGCTGATCCCCTGGGATCGACATTTGTTCGGCACCGTCCCCCTGCGGCCAGAGGAAGGGCTGCCGGTAGCGCGGCTGCACCTGCTGGGCACGGATGATCAGGGCCGCGACTACTTCAGCCGTCTGGTCTATGGCGGGCGCGTCAGCCTGTTTGTTGGCCTGGTGGGCATCGGCATCTCTTTTCCCATCGGCCTGCTGGTGGGGGCCATATCCGGCTACTTCGGCGGCTGGGTGGATACGCTGCTGATGCGGCTGACTGAGGTGTTGATGTCGATCCCAACCCTGTATTTGCTGGTGTCGCTGGCGGCGGTGTTGCAGGTGAACCCGCTGACCGGCGTGCCCTTCAGCAATGCCGAGCGCTTTTTGGTGATTGTGGCCATCCTCTCTTTTGTGGGTTGGGCGGGCTTGGCCAGGGTCATTCGGGGCCAGGTGCTGTCCTTGCGGGAGCGAGACTTTGTGCAGGCGGCGCGGGTGGCCGGGGCCGGATCCCTGTATCTGCTGGTGCGGCATATTCTGCCTCAGACCACCACCTACGTGGTGATCTCGGCAACCTTGGCGGTGCCCGGCTACATCGTGGCGGAGTCGGTGCTGAGCTTGATCGGCCTGGGGATCCAACAGCCGGATGCGTCTTGGGGAAATATGCTGTCGCTGGCCACCAATGCTTCGGTAATCATTCTGCAGCCTTGGCTGGTGCTAGCCCCCACCCTGATGGTGGTGCTCACCTCTTTGTCTTTTAACTTGCTGGGGGATGGTCTGCGAGATGCCCTCGACCCGCGGGATCCATTTTGAGGAGAAGCTGCTTCCGAATTGTGACGGTTCAGGGGAAATGCGAGGGTCTGCCGTTCACCGCTTTCCGTCCGGATAGAGCCGATTTAGCCCCTTGCGAGCCTTAGCATAAACATCCAAGGTGGCATTCATTTTTAGGATCTGGCGGTAAACTTGCTCGGCCCGGGCGATTTCCCCCTCCTGCTCCAACTTCTCGGCCAGCTTGAGCAAACTTTGGGCCGAGGGATCCGCCAAAGAACCCTGCTCCTGCAGTTGCTGCAGCTCTTCCAGGCGCTCCTGCACCATTGGTCGCAACAGCCAGGAATCATCCAGATCCAACACCTCTCGGTAGTAGCGCTGGGCCTCTTTGAAGTTCTTCTGCTCGTCGTAGGCTTCCGCCAGTTGCAGAGCCAGCTCCGCCGTGGGCCGATCCTTAAACTGGCGATGCAGTTGGTTCAGCCGCCGCAGGAAGGGGGATCCCTGCTGCGGGTTTTGTAAATCCGGGGCGTGTTGAACCGGCAGATAGTTGCTCCTCTCCGCCGATTGTTGAGGGGAAGGGGCAGGCTCCGCGGCTTGAGATCGAAGGGGCGTTTGACGGCTGATGCTTTTGGGGTCAATGGGGGCGGGCTTGTAGACCCAAATCGGCTGATCCGGAGAGGATGCCGGTGGGGTTGGGTGTGGGATCGGCTGGGGCAAGGGAATGGTCTTGCGCTCCGGCGGTTCAGAAGGGGGTTGCTTCAGTTCTGCAAGGGCGCCGGGAGGTTTGGGGGCTTGGAATTGAATTGCTTTGGGAGTCTCCCTGCGCTCTTGGGCCAATTCTCGATAGAGGGCGGCCAATTGGGCATACCCCGCTTCTTCGTAGGCGGTGGCCAGCCAACGGGCATTCTCCGGGCTGGGATCCGCACGATAAGCCCGCCGCAGCAACTGCAAAGCAGTGCCATAATTGCGCTCTCGAATGGCTGCCTGCCCCAAACTGGCTGAGCTGACCCCGGTTGTATCGCTAGCCATGGTTCTCCGTTATGCCTTGCTGTGCAGCGATAATAAATCAGTTTTCCTTTTCCAAGCCAGCCACTCAGGGCAACCTTGGCAACTGGATCCCTTGGCCATAGCATACCCTTGTCGAGCCGAACGCTGACTGTTGGGAAAGACTTCTCTTCTTGTTGGGATCTGCTCGATAGACATCTTTAGCCGATGTTGATTTGAGATTGAGGCGTTGAGATCTGGATGTGAGGCGTACTTTCAAGCTAGCTTGTAGTCAAGACCCGAGCAGCGACAGGTTTCGGCGCAAACATGATTCAACAGTTTCGAGAGCGGTACCCTATGGGCAGTTTGCTCACCGATCTGTTGCGCGTAGAAGAAGGGATCTACATTGTCAAAGCCCAGGTGGTGGTGAACAACACGGTTCTGGGTAGTGGTATTGCCGGCTCCAACACAGTAGAAGAAGCGGAAGATGCTGCGCTGAAGCGCGCTTTAAACCACGCAGGATTCGGTCATTCCGCAACTTCCTTGAGCTTGGGTATGGATTCTGCTGCCGCCAGGCTGCCCTATTTGCCAACTCCCGACTTGGCCTTGGCCAATGGGCGCACCCACTCTTCTCCTGCCCCTCAAGCCCCTGAGCCAACAGGGATCCCTGCGAAGCCGACTCCCTCAGAATTGCCCAGCTTGAGCGAGCCGGGAGCCTATGGAGATGATCTATCAGACATCATTGCTCAAACAGATGTCGAGATGCAGCGTATTGGCTGGGGCCGCAAGGAAGGACAAGAGTTCCTGGAGCGTCGCTTCCAAAAAAAATCTCGCCACCAACTGAATGAGGCCGAACTGCGGGAGTTCTTGCGCTATTTAAAACAGCAGCCGTCACGCCTCAACAGCGAGCCTCGTTTTTGATTTTCCCAGACTCCCTCACCCCCAACCCCTCTCCCAGAGGGAGAGGGGAGTTTAGACTTGACTTTGGAAAAATCCCTTGCCCAGAGGCGGGAGAATAGATCAAACCGCTGGGCTCTGGAATAGCCACGGCTAGGGCGCACCCACAATCACAGTGGTGTCTTGCATTGTCTTCACGACGGTCTCGCCTCCTTCCGAGAGCACAACCCGTCGCTCTGGCACCGATACTCCGGCCACTTTGGCAGTTTGGTAGTTCTGCCCGGCCTGCACCACAGAAGGGATGACGCCTGGGCCAGAAACCAAAGCAAAGGATTCGCCACCAATCTGGATCATCCCAGAAACCTGCACGCTGCGGGCAAAGGCCGCCGGGTCAGGAGTGGGCGTCGGGAGCGGCGTGGCCACTGCTACGGGCACTTCGCCACCGGGCGGAGGCAGTTCCGGAGGCGGAGGCAGAGGTGGCAGGTCAAGGGTTGGCTCAGGGGCACGCACGTTTTGGGGCACAAAGGGATCCGCCCGTCCGGCCCCACTTAAGGCCCGCTGGGTTTCCTGCTCCCGATCCACCGGTGGGATCAGGCTAGAGGCAGCTTGGGTAGCCTGCAGAAGAGAAGGCACCGGCGGAGGTTGGTCGGGAGCAGTTTGGCCAAAGCCTTCGGGCAGGCTCGCCGTTTGTTGCCGGGCAAGAGCCTGCATCTGGCTGGCTCCCCGCGCCAGAGTAGCGTTCATATCCTGTTCCCAACGGCCTGAGGCGTTGAGCCGCATAACTACAGGGCTGCTGCCGCCGCGCGACTCCACCCAGATCTCGGCTTCTGTGTCGCTCAGCCGACGGGAGCGGAGGATGCGCGATCCCGGCGGCAAAAGCGGCTGCAGCGCCAGCTCCGCTTCGGGAACCGCTTGTTCGTTGGCCAAAGCAGAAGATAAACGAGGGGACAAGCACAACATGCCCCCTGCCGACAGCAGGAGGATCCCAAGTGAGAGCAGTTGGCGACCAGGCGAAGATTTCAGCATAGAGACCACCGGGAGAGAGCCTCGCATCACCAAAATAGCCAAAATCTTGGGGATGGGGCTCGCCTCTAGTCATGGTTTGTCTGAAAAACGCTGGGCTAAGGGTTAACATCGTTCACTTTTCAGAAAGAGGTGCTATCCTGTAGCAGCGAATGGAAGGTGGCCTGTGTTGCTAGCCTTTAAGACAGCGTTAGACCTGAATAGCAAGCAAAGGACCCTGGCTGCCCAGCACGCAGGCGTGGCCAGGCACGCCTACAACTGGGGCCTGGCAATCTGCAAGCAAGCCTTGGAGAACAAGCACAAGCTCCCTACAGCCATCGACTTACATAAGCGGCTGGTGGCAGAGGTCAAGAAGGAAAACCCTTGGTACTACCAGGTATCGAAATGTGCGCCTCAACAAGCCCTGAGAAACTTGGAGCAAGGAATCAAGAGGTGGCGCCAGGGGCTGGGGCGCTTCCCCGTGTTCAAGAAGAAGGGTAGGCATGACAGCTTCTACCTGGAAGGATCCATCAAAATCTCAGGGAACCGAATCAAGGTTCCCGTCTTAGGTTGGCTGAAGTGCCACGAGCAGTTACCTGCAACGTCTCCCAAGAACGTCACGATTAGCCGCCAAGCCGACCGGTGGTATATTTCGTTCAAGTTCGAGGCCCCTGCCCCCCCAGAGCCAGAGAAGGACGGAGAGGTGGTTGGGGTGGACTTTGGGATCCACAACCTGGCCACCTGCTCCAACGGCAAGACCTTTCCCAACCCAAAGGCCTATCGAAGGTCAAAAAAGAGGCTGGCGCGGTTGCAGCGAAGGGTGAGCCGCAGGCAAAAGGGCTCCAGAAATCGAAAGCGAGCAGCGATGGCGGTGGCCAGGCTGCACAAGAGAATTGCCGACCTGCGCAAAGACAACCTGCACAAGTTGACCACGTACCTAGCCAAGAGGTATCGGGTCGTGGTTATAGAAGACTTGAACGTTTCGGGGATGGTGAAGAACCCCAAGTTGGCGGGCAGCATTGCCGATTGTGGGTTCTATGAGTTTAAGCGACAGCTAGAGTACAAAGCAAAGCTCTACGGCTGTCAATTGGCTGTAGCGGATAGGTTTTATCCCTCTAGCCAATTGTGTTCTCGCTGTGGTCATCAGCAAAAGATACCACTGCACCAGAGAGTGTTTCGCTGCGAAAAATGCGGTTTTGTGATAGACCGCGACTTAAATGCCTCCCACAACCTGGTGAAATGGTATCAAACTACCCTGAGCTCCAGGGGAAGTTACGCCTGTGGAGATTCCTCTGCCGGGGTTGGGCAACCAACTAGGTATGAATCGTTGAAGCAGGAAGGAAGCAACAAGTTGAACGAAAGTCCGCTTTTGTTCAGCGTTGTGTAAGTCTTTCGGAGCGGTTGGTTCGCCGACTAGGTATGAGTCGTGGAAGCAGGAAGAAAGCAGCAACCTAGACAAAAGTGGACTTTTGTTCAGTGTTGTATAGGTCTTTCGGAGCGGCTCAATCGAGCTGCTTTTTTCAGCAACAATGCTAGGATTTCCCAATCAAAGCCTCAGCCCCTGTCGATAGGGATCCCGACCTCAAAGCCGGCCCCTATCCGAGCGCAGCAAAGTTTGTCATACTGGAGGAAGATTGTAAATATTTGTTAAGGCCATGACTGTCTCTGCTTTGGATCCTGTCAACCCCGCTCGTCTGGAGGAAATCGCCCAACGCTTGCGCAGCCAACGCCCTGCGGATCGCATGGTGGCCTTGGCCCAGTTGCGGGATGTGCCAGCGGAGCAGGCGGTGCCGCTGATTTTGCAGGTCATCGACGACGAAAACCTGCAGGTGCGCTCTTTTGCCGTCTTTGCCCTGGGGATCAAGCAGACGGACGCCTGTCTGCCCAAGCTGCTGGAGATCCTCACCCAAGACCCGGACTACGGCATTCGCGCCGATGCGGCAGGCGCCCTGGGCTACTTGGAAGATCCGCGGGCTTTTGAGGCCCTGGTGCGGGCTTTTTATGAAGATGTGGAGTGGCTGGTGCGCTTCAGCGCCGCCGTGGCCCTGGGCAACCTGAAGGATCCACGGGCCTATGAGGTGCTGCTGCGGGCGTTGGAGGGGCCGGAAGTGTTGCTGCAGCAGGCGGCCATTGCAGCTCTGGGAGAACTGGGGGATCTGCGGGCTTTGGATCACATCCTGCGGTTTGCCCAGTCGGAAGATTGGCTGGTGCGGCAGCGGCTGGCCCAGGCCTTGGGAAATCTGCCCTCGCCCAAGAGTGTTTCTGCCCTCAACTATCTGGCCAGGGATCCCCACGATAGCGTTGCCGCGGCGGCTTTGGATTCGCTGCGGCGGCTGCGCCAAAGGGGCTTCCCAGAGCCCACGCCTGAGGCGGGATCCCGGCCAGCCGATTCGGAAGCAAGCTAAGCTGGAAATCCGGGTTTGGCCTGGTGTAGGGAGGCGAGGATTTGCCGACCCTTGTTGTTTCCTGATCCCCTGCTGCGATGGTTACCAGCCCCCATCCTCTAGTTGCTCCGGAGATAGCCGGATCCCCCTCTCGGCCCCGCATTGTGGCGGCCCTTTCTGGGGGGGTAGACAGCTCCACGGTGGCGGCCCTTCTCCACGAACAGGGCTATGCCGTGGAGGGAGTGACTCTCTGGCTGATGCGGGGGAAAGGCCAGTGCTGCACCGACGGCCTGGTGGATGCTGCTGCCATCTGTGAGCAATTGGGGATCCCCCACCATGTGGTGGATAGCCGTGAGCTGTTTCAGGCCGCCATTGTCGATTACTTGGTGGCCGGCTATGGGGAGGGGATCACACCGCTGCCCTGCTCCCAATGCAACAAGCTGGTGAAGTTCGGCCCCCTGCTGGCCTATGCCCGCGAGACGCTGGGCATCTCTCAGATCGCCACCGGCCACTACGCGCGGGTGCGTTTTGAGGCCGAGCTGGGGCGCTATCAACTGCTGCGGGCGGTGGATCGGCAGAAGGATCAGTCCTATTTTCTCTACGACCTCAGCCAGGAGCACCTGGCCCACAGTCTCTTCCCCTTGGGCGAGTACACCAAGGCCCAGACCCGTCAGATTGCCGCGCGCTACGGCTTGGTTACGGCAAACAAGCCCGAAAGCCAGGATCTGTGCTTGATCGAGACCTACGGCTCGATGCGCAACTTTTTGGATCAGCACCTGGGTCAAAGGCCGGGGGAAATTGTCGATACCCAGGGGCGAGTCCTGGGATATCACGAAGGTATCCACCACTACACCGTCGGCCAGCGCAAGGGGCTGGGGATTGCCTCTTCCCGTCCGCTCTATGTGGTGCGCATCGATGCGGCCATGAACCGCGTGGTAGTGGGAGAGCGGGAAGAAGCCACCCAAGCTGAGGCGTGGGTGCGGCGGGTGAACTGGGTCTCGATCCCTGCGCCGGCAGAACCCTTGGCCGTGGAAGTGCAGGTGCGCTACCGTACCCCACCGGTGCCGGCTATGGTGATCCCAAAATCGCCGGAGCGGGTGAAGCTACAGTTTGCCGAGCCGCAATTTGGCGTCACCCCTGGCCAAGCCGCCGTCTGGTACCACGGGGATCTCCTGCTGGGAGGCGGCATCCTGGAGCGCCCTTCTCCCTAACTAGAGATTCGGCAGAGCTCTCTGGCATTACTCCCCTCTCCCCCTGGGAGAGGGGCTGGGGGTGAGGGCAGTGATGGCAAAAATAGGAAAGGGATCCCTTCTCGTCTCAAGACGGAGCACAGGGATCCCCTTTTTGCCATCCAAACAGGGGTAAAAACTCTTAGCTATTGGTAGGCCGCTTGCTCTTTCAACTGCTGCAGGGATCGGAACAGGAGCACCGTATAGATATCGAGGATGGGCGCAACTGCTGTGACGGCAGCATTTCCAACCACAACCGCACCCAAGGCAGCTCCCAGGATCCCCCCAACAAGAAACAAAATCAGGAGTGGGATGCCGAAGATCAAACTCACAGCCAGCAAAGCCCAAAACACGCCCCACCAGCGATCTTTGACGAGGTTCCAACTGTAGCCCAGACCTTCCGTGGCACCTTTGCCTTCCAGGGCAATCGCACAGAGAGTGAAAACCAGCCTTACCCCCCAGTAGATACCAGGGAGCACAAACAGCAGCATCCCAAGCATGACAATTAGCGCCAGCAGAATGCTGCCGAAAACCAGGGGCACTGCCTTCGAGAGGGCCCAGTCGAGGCTGTTGCCCAGTAGGGGAGCTTGCCGCTTCAGGTGCTGATCCACCAGCCAAAAGGCTGCGCCAGCCAGGATGGGAGCAACAATTAGGCTGTAGGCCAAATTGAGGATCCCCCCAAAAAGTGGGATCAGCTCTGCGACGATGGGAATGACAAAGCCGGGAGAGGCCAGGATCAACAGCGGCCCATAGACGGGGCCTACAACTTCAAACGAGCGCTGCAGAAGGAAAAACGGGTTAAGAGTAGCGCTTTGCATGGTAGAGGGATCCCTGTGGCAACCACCCCCTTCATACCACGCCATCCCCCTTTTTGGGCTGAGAAGGGGATTAAGAAAGTCAAAGTCTGTGTCTTGCTATACAGAAGATTTTTGTAAAATCCAGGCCGCCGCTTGTTCGCCGCTGCGCAGGGATCCCTCGAGGCTGCTCTGGTGGGTGTATTCTCCAGCCCAGAGAAGGCCCGGCAGGCCGCTGCAGGTGGGAACCAGATGCTGCTGAAAGCCGGGCGGCTGGACAAACTGGGCAAAAGGGATCCGATACACCCGCAGCAGGCGCAATCGTTCCAAGGGGGCTTTGGGAAAATAGGTTTGCAGCTCGGCCCGGCAGGTTTGGGCCAGTTCCTCATCGCCCAGAGGGGGATCCCCCAACACCGTCACCGAATAGAGGTGTTGGCCGGCAGGAGCCAGCGCCGGGCTGAGGCGGGTGAGCTGCACCCAGTGGTTGATCCAGCCTTGGCCACTGGCGTTGAGGTACAAGTAGGCACCGCGGGCCAGGGAAAAGGGGGCGCAGAAATAAAGGCAGGTCACCGCCCGTCCCTGGGTGGGGATGGGCGCAGCAGCTTGAGGGCAGAGCTCGGCCTGCCAGGCCCGCGCTTGAGGGGCATCGGTGGCGCAGACCACCCACTCGGCAGGGATCTCCTCGCCCTTGGCGGTGCGGATCCCGCGCACTTTTCCCTCTTCCACCAGGATGCGCTCCACCGAGGTTTGGTAGCGGATCTGCTCTGGGGCAAGGTGGCCGGCCAGTTGGCGGACAATCTCTCCCATGCCCAGCGCCGGGGTGACGATGGCTCCTTCGGCCATCATCTTGAAATAAAAGGCAAAGAGGCGGGCGCTGCTGGCCAGATCCGGATCCAAAAGAATGCCGCGGAAAAAGGGGTAGAAGAAGTGCTGGCAGATCTTTTGGGAAAATCCGTACTCCTCTAGGAACTCTCGCACCGAGCGGTCAGATCCCCCCAGTCCTTCCTGGAAAACCTGTTCTGGGGTGCGCCGCGCCAGCTCCGCCCGCAACTGCAGCACCTTGAGCTTGTCGCCAAAGCTGGCCAAGGGGTTGAAGAGGGAAGGGACAATGCTGGTCGGATCCCGCAGGGGATCCCCCAACAGCCAGCAGCGACCGGGTTGGGCCAGCATCGCTCCCGGACGGTAGGGGCAGGGATTGAGCTGGCCTAGATCCAGATGCCGCCGCACTTGGGGATAGGCGGTAAACAGCACCTGAAAGCCACGATCCAAACGGAAGCCCTCCACCGCGTCGGTGCGCACCCGCCCGCCGGGGCCGTCGCTTTTTTCCAGGACTAGGACATCGCTCCAACCCGCCTGGCTCAGCACCTTGGCGCAGGTTAAGCCGGCCAGCCCTGCCCCGATAATGACCACTCTGCCCATGCTGCTGGGATCCCTTCTCCGTGGAGTATTTTACCTGGCTCGATTCCTCAAGGCTGAGTCCCCTTCTGAGGCAGGATGTTCTGGCCCCCAGATGCGAATGGCGCCATCGGCACCGCCGCTGAGAAGGGTTTGCCCGTTGGGGCCAAACAGCAGAGCACTCACCATCCAAGTCTGGCCGCCCAGGGTGCGCAACTCTTTGCCGCTGCCCAAATCCCAGAGTTTGATCTGCTGGGCGCGGTGATCGGTGCCGCTGGCCAGCAGGCGGCCATCGGGGCTGAGGGCAAGGGTGGCCAAGCCAGACAAGGGCTGGGCCAGAGTGCGCTCGAGGGATCCCGTGCCCACGTTCCAGATCCAGACGCCGGAAGCGCTGGCGGCGAGCAAGTGGCGGCCATCGGGACTGAGGAGCACCTGCTCGATGGGGTAGTCGGCCTCCAGGGTTTTCAACAAAGCCCCGCTGCCGGGATCCCAAAGATGAACGGTGGGATCCCCGTTGGCGGCCACCAGGATCCAGGGCGGGCTCCTTTTTTCCGCCACCCCAGAGGGAGCGAAGGCCACCGCCGTAATGCCTGACCCCTGGGTAACCGGGTGGGCGGCGCTGTCGATGGTGCGCACCAACTGGCCATCCTCAGCTTGCCAAAGGCGAATGGTACGGTCGGCGCTGCCGCTGGCAATCCAACGGCCATCGGGGCTGATGGCGACGCTGTTGATCAGCTCGGTGTGGCCCTGCAACTGCAGCCGTGGCACCCCATCCCCCAGGGTGACCAAATCCCAAACCCGCACCGTCTTGTCGGCCCCCCCACTCACCAAAAAGGTACCATCGGGGCTGATGGCCAGCGTCTCAATCGAGCCTTCGTGGCCTGCCCAGCTCTGCAGCAGTTGGCCGGCCTGGGGATCCCAAAAGCGGATGACACCGTCGTCTCCCCCGGCAACCAGGAGATCTCCATCCGGGCTGATGGCCAGAGCGGTGATAGCGGCGGGGCCTTCCAGTGTGGCCTTGAGCTGCAAGGACTTGGCCCAGTCAGCTAGGTTGAGGGCAGGGCTGGAAGAGGATAGGGATCCAGTCCTGGAGGGATTGGGCGGCTGCTCTGGGGAGCTGAAGCTTTTGAGCCCAGCGGATCCCAAATTTGCCCTCGTTCCCGCGGGCGGGACAGAGTCCCTGGGCACAATTGCCTTCTCTCCCCACAGGCTGAGGTTGGCCGCCAGTTGCCAGGCAGCAGCTCCGAGTAGCACCAGCAAAGCCGCCAGACTACTCCCCGCCCAAAGTGGTGGGATCCAGAAACGCGCCCGCAGTGATACCGAGGAACGCGGCGGCGTAGTCGGCTCCTGTAAGGGAGCGGCGGCAACAGGGTCGGGCAGGATCTCAGCGCCGGGAGAGACGCCCTCTGCCAGAGGCAAAGCCTGGAGAGCGGCCAAAGCTGCCGCTGCCGAAGCAAAGCGCTGCCGCGGGTCACAACCCCCCAGGCAATCCAAAAAAGCGGCAAAAGGAGCGCTGGTAGGAGCCAGATCGTGCCAGCGCAGCTCTCCCGTCAACGGGTCGCGAAACAGCTTGTGGGTCGGGATCCCTGAGAGGGCCTGTATGGCGATGAGACCAAGTGCCTCCAGATCGCTGTCGGCAGCCTCGGGCCCAGAGTTGCAGCAGCCCAAGCCCAACACCACCCAGCGGCCATCCGCCCGGCGACAGATTAGGCGAGAGGGCTCTAGGTTGCAGCAGTTTACCCCCTCACTGTGTAGCAAGGCCAAGGTTTGCAGCACATCTTGCAAAAAGGCCCGCACCTCAGCTTCTGTCCAAGGCTGACCTTGCTCAGTGGCCTGGCGCAGGGCCTGTTCCAGAGTCTGCCCCTCGATCCACTCTTCTACCCAGTAAAAATCTCCCTCTTGCTCAAAATAAGTCAGCAGGCGTGAGATACACTCATGGGATCCCAGGCGTTCCCACAGCGCCATTGCCTGTTCAAATCGCTGCCGGGCGGCAGAGGGCTCTTCCCCCTTGGGAGAGCGAGGTTGCCAACGCCTGATCACCACCCAGCTCTGTTCAGGGCGATGGCCATCTTGGGCCAGGTAGGTTTGCCCGCTGGATCCCAGTTCTTCCAAGATCTGATAGCGGCCACCCAGGGTCTGCCCTACCATAAGGACTCCGGCTACTCCAGGCATATATGGTCTACCGTTCGCGTCAGCACTGCGGAGCACTTTAGCGGGACGGAGTTCTTTGGCTCTACCCTTGGGGAGGATGCGAACCTTTTCCTTCTGGATCATCATGCCACACGGGCAAAAGGCTCAGAGTAACCCTGAGTTACTCAGTGGCCGGGGGGATGTCGTTGCAAAACCTGCTTTAGGTAGCGCCCCGTATGGGATCCGGGATGCTCGGCCACTTCTTCAGGGGTGCCGACGGCAACAATCTGGCCGCCCTGGTCGCCCCCTTCCGGCCCCAGGTCAATAATCCAGTCGGCACAGCGGAGGATGTCCAGGTTGTGCTCGATCACCAGCACGGTGTTGCCCGCATCCACCAACCGCTGCAGAACATTCAAGAGCTTGTGAACGTCGTAGAAGGACAGGCCGGTGGAGGGTTCATCGAGCAGGTAGAGGGTTTTGCCGGTGGAGCGGCGGGCCAGTTCTGCCGCCAGCTTCACCCGCTGCGCTTCCCCCCCGGAAAGCGTCGGAGCGGGCTGGCCCAGCTTGATGTAATCAAGGCCCACATCGGCCAAGGTCTGTAGAATCTTGGCGGCAGGGGGTAGGGCGGCAAAAAACTCCAGCGCCTCCCCCACCGTCATGTCTAGGACTTCGGCGATGTTTTTGCCCTTGTACCTGACCTGGAGGGTCTCGCGGCTGTAGCGGCTGCCCCCACACACCTCGCAGGTGACGTACACATCCGGCAGGAAGTTCATTTCAATCACGTTCACCCCCTGCCCTTTGCAGGCTTCACAGCGCCCCCCCTTGACGTTGAAGGAAAAGTGGCCAGAGTGATAGCCCCTGGCCTTGGCCTCTAGAGTCTGGGCAAAGGCCTGGCGGATGGGATCAAAGAGGCCCGTGTAGGTGGCGGGGTTGGAGCGGGGGGTGCGGCCAATGGGGGATTGGTCGATGACAATGACCTTGTCGATGTGTTCAATGCCGTGTAGCTCCCCCATTTCCGTTGGCTTAGGCACCTTCTGGCCGAGGGAGTGTTGCAGGGCAGGGTAGAGCAACTCGTTGACCAGGGTGGACTTGCCGGAGCCGGAGACGCCGGTGACGCAGACCAGCTTGCCCAGGGGGATCTCCACATCGATGTGCTTGAGGTTGTTTTTGTGGGCATCGGTGAGCTTGAGGGAGACGGCTTTGCCAGGTCGCCGCTGAGCTGGGGTTGGGATCCGCCGCCGCCCCGACAGATAGGCGCCGGTGAGGGAGCGCTCGCAGGCTAGGATGTCGGCTAGAGATCCTTGGGCCACCACTTCTCCGCCGTGGATGCCAGCGCCAGGGCCAATGTCCACGATGTGGTCGGCGGCGCGAATGGTCTCTTCATCGTGTTCCACCACAATTAAGGTGTTGCCCAGA
Source organism: Synechococcus sp. H55.8 (assembly GCF_047462375.1). Lineage (NCBI taxonomy): Bacteria > Bacillati > Cyanobacteriota > Cyanophyceae > Synechococcales > Synechococcaceae > Synechococcus > Synechococcus sp. H55.8. The sequence continues at coordinate 47,326 of NZ_JANSJC010000013.1, forward strand.
TCCCGTAGGCGGAATAGGGTTTGCAAGAGGCGTTGGTTATCCCGCTGGTGCAGGCCAATGGAGGGTTCGTCCAGCACGTAGAGCACCCCCGTCAGGCCGGAGCCAATCTGGCTGGCCAGTCGGATCCGCTGCGCCTCGCCCCCCGAAAGGGTCATGGCCGGTCGGGCTAGGGTGAGGTAGTCAAGGCCCACGTCAATTAAAAACTGCAGGCGGGTTTTGATCTCCCGCAGCACCAGCTCGGCAATCTGTGCTTGGCGGGGGGTAAGCTGGAGCTGCTCCAGGCGCTGCAGGCAGTCGCGGATGGAGATCTCGGTGAGATCCGTGATGCGGTAGCCACCGACGCGCACGGCCAGGGCCTCTGGCCGCAGCCGGGATCCGCCACAGGCAGCGCAGGGGCGGTAGGTGAGGTAGGTCTCCAGCTTTTGCCGGTAGGTTTCGGCGGTGGTTTCTTGGTAGTGCCGCTGCAACTGCGGGATCACCCCTTCGTAGCGACGGTAGTAGCCGCGGCCCCGGTAGGGGGATTCCGCCTCAACGTAGATCTCCTGGTCGCTGCCGTAGAGGAGGAGCTGCTGCTGCTCGGGGGTGAGGTCGCACCAGCGGCTGCTGAGCTCAAAGCCAAAGGCCTTAGCAGCCCCCGCCAGTAGGGCCAGATAGTAGGGGTTCTCCCGCTCCGCCCAGGGAGCAATGGCCGCATAGAGGGGGAGCTTGGGATCCGGCACGATCCGGTCGGGGTCGAAGATGGGTTCAAAGCCCAGGCCGTGACAGACGGGACAGGCGCCGATGGGGGAGTTAAAGGAAAATAGCCGCGGCGACAGCTCGCCCAGCACGGAGCCGTGTTCGGGGCAGGCAAATTGTTCCGAAAAGATCAGCTCCGTTGGCTTGCCGTTGAGGTACTGCCCCGCCACCTCGGCTACTTTTTGCAGCAGGTGTTCCCGTTCGTCTTCACGGGGCAAGAGCTCCACCACCGCCAGTCCCCCCGACTGGCGCAGACAGGTGGTCAGGGAATCGGCCAGCCGCTCTGCGATGTTGGGGCCCTTAACCAGCCGATCCACCACCACCTCAATGGTGTGGGCCTTGGTTTTGGCCAACTCAATTTCCTCGCTGAGATCCCGCACCTGGCCGTCGATGCGCACCCGCACAAACCCCTGCTGGCGCAGGCTTTGCAAGAGCGCTGCGTGGGTGCCCTTTTTTCCCCTCACCACGGGCGCAAGCAACTGAAAGCGCGTCCGCTCCGGCAGGGCCAGGATCTGGTCCACCATTTGATCCACCGTCTGGGGGGCAATCACCCGGTCACAATGGGGGCAGTGGGGGATCCCGGCCCGCCCATACAGCAGCCGCAGGTAGTCGTAGATTTCGGTCACGGTGCCAACCGTGGAGCGGGGGTTGTGGCTGGTGGACTTTTGGTCGATGGCAATGGCTGGGCTCAAGCCCTCGATGCGGTCTACATCCGGTTTGTCCAGTTGCCCCAGAAATTGCCGCGCATAGGCGCTGAGGGACTCCACGTAGCGCCGCTGCCCCTCGGCAAAGATGGTGTCGAAGGCCAGAGAAGATTTTCCAGACCCGGAGACGCCGGTAAACACCACCAGGCGATTGCGCGGGATCCGCAGCTCGAGGTTTTTGAGGTTGTGCTGCCGCGCCCCCACCACATGGATTTCGTTTTGGCCGGACATCTCATCCCCTCTGTGTGCAGCGTGGGTGGAGACTCTGCCCAAAATTGGCGAGTCGAAAAACAACAAAAGTTAAGGAACATTAACGATTCTAGTGCTGCAGCAGAAGTCTGTCTTCTCCCCATCGCAAGGGGTGCCGGAGAAGAGGAAAGACTTGGCTATCTTGGAAGGGCCACTTGAGGGATCCCGAAGCAACCTAGCCCATGACCTGGCCACTGCTTGCCGTCCAAAAGCTCTTCATCTACCTGCTGGTGGGGATCGCCTTTGCCGCCCTTTGTCTGGGAGATCAGGCCCTGTCGCCGGCGGTTATCGCCCTCTGCTTGGCAGCGGGGGCTGCCAGTTGGTTTTGGGAGCCGCCCCGCATTAGCTTTGCCCGCTATGCGCCCCTGTGGATGCCCCTGACGGTGAGCGTGCTGGTCAGCCTGGCGGCCCTGGTGCTTGCGGGCGTGCTGCCGCTTTCGGATGGGGCCATAGGCCTGGTGCTCTACCTTACGGGGGCCAAGTTGTTTCAGCGGGAGCGGGCAGCCGACCACATTCAGTTGGCGGTGTTGTCTTTGCTTCTGATGGCCATTGCCACCCTCTTTAACGAGGACATCAGCTTTGGGTTTTTATTCCTGCTGTATGTGGGGGTGGGGCTGGTTAACCTCACCCTCTATCACCTGCGCCTGCAGGCGGAGCAGCACCCCCAGGCGGCTAGCCAAGTCCGCGGGATCGACCTCAACTTTCTGGGGTTGCTTGGATCCCTGGCTTTGCTGGCAACCCTTCTCGCGGTGGTTTTGTTTTTCCTCTTTCCGCGCCTTAGCTTGGGGCTCCTAGGCCGGCAGGCCCGCTCGCCGGTGATGACCACTGGCTTTGCCGAGGAAGTCAGCCTGGGGGAGTTCGGCACCCTCAAGACCGACAGCACTGTTGTTATGCGGGTGGAGTTCCCGGCGGGGGTGCCGCCTCAGGTGGAGTCCCTCTACTGGCGGGGGATCAGCTTTGATCGCTACGACGGGCGGGCTTGGTCGCGGACGCTGAACCGCGCGATCCCGATTTTCCCCACTGCAGCAGGGGTCTTTGCCCTCTCGGCTTCCCCCTTGATCCCCACCGCTAGCGACCTCCAGTTCCTCCCCCTGGAGCAGCTTATCTACCTAGAGCCGCTGGCCACCAACACCGTCTTTGGGGTGGCGCCGCTGCTGGAGGTGGAGTGGTTGGATCGGGGGGGGGCGATGACCCCTCAGCAGGCATGGCAACGGCAAACTCGCCGCCTGCTCCTGCACGAGAGCGGGGATGTGAGCCATTCCCTGCCCCCCCGGCTGCCCTATCTCTACCGCGCCGTGAGCTGGATCCCCCGCGATCTGGGGCCCCGCCTGCGCCAGCTCGGCCAGGCGGAGTTGCTAAGTGCTCTTGACTCAGCCCAGCAGGCAGCCTACCTGCAGCTGCCGGCAGATCTGGATCCGCGCATTCCCGCCTTGGCAGAGGAGATCACCGCCGGGATCCCCGATGTCTTTGGCAAGGCGACAGCTCTGCAGAACTACCTGCTGGAGAACTACGCCTACACCACGGATCTGCCGGATCCCGGGGCCGAACCGCCTTTGGAGGCCTTTTTGTTTACCCACCGCCGCGGCCACTGCGAATACTTTGCCACCGCCCTGACGGTGCTGGCCCGCAGCATTGGCATCCCGGCCCGCGTGGTCAATGGCTTTTTGGGCGGGCGCTGGGTGGCGCAGGAAAAGTACCTGGCGGTGCGCAACGCCGATGCCCATTCTTGGACGGAGATCCCCTTTGGCCCCTATGGATGGATCCTCTTCGACGCCACGCCGCCAGAGGCCAATGTTAGCCAGCGGCAAAGCTGGTGGGATCCCCTGCAAGATTTTTACGACAGCCTGCGCTTCCGTTGGTTTAAGTACGTCATCCAGTACGACCTATCCACCCAGCGGCAGATCTGGCGGCAGATTCAGGAGATCGCCAGTGCAGTAGCGGTCTCTTCCGATCGAGAGGATGTTGCCGCCGCCTTCCGTCGCGGTCTGGTGGGCTGGGGGCAAAGGCTGCAACAGAACAGCCTGCCGCTGCTGGGGGTGATTTTGATCACCGGCTTCACGGCCTACTGGGGCCGCCGCCGCCGCTACCAGGCTTTGCACTGGCGGGATGGGGGATGGATCCTCTTGGCCACACTTGGCAATGGAGTGGTGATGGGATCCCTGTGGCAGCCGCCCCCAGAATGGCCCACCTGGATGATCGGGATCCTGCTGCCAAGTCTGGCCTTTGCCGGCATGCGCTGGATCCCGACGGCCCTGCCCAAATCGCAGCGGCGCCGCCAGGCAATCTCCAGACTTTACCTCCAACTGCGGGAGCTGGCGACGGCAGTGGGGATCCCAGCCCACCTGGGTCCTGAAGCCTGCCTAGAACACTTGCGCCAGTCCAACTTGCCCCAAGCCGAGCTCGCCATCCAGTTCCTGCAGCGCTACCTGGAGGTGCGCTTTGGCGGGATCGCGCTGGAAGCCGGGGAACTGCGGCGTTGGCAACAATGCCTCAGACAGCTTAGGCAGGCCTGGCAGACCCAAAATTCCTCCCTTGCCCCCAAAAGAGCCGCTTGACCGGAAGACGGCTATGTCCTGGCGCAAGTCTCCCAAGAGCTCTACGAGAAGCCTTGACATTATGAAGGGGTTAAGAGATAGTTAACTCTAGGTATAGACCCTGCCATAGACTGGGGCGGCAGGCCATCGCTACAAGTGAGCTCTGCCCTCAGGTTTAGCCTAGCCCTTGCTAAGTGCTCCAAGGCTGTGTTACTTTTCTTGACGTTCAGCCTTGAACAAGCAAGGGCAGGTTTACTATGCGTAACTATTCTCTGAGGGCAGCTTTGGCCGCAACGCTGTGCTTGCTGTCCTCTTCCCTTTTTTCTAGCCTGGCCCAGGCGGCGCCAAAGCCGACCGGCAACGGGGCGATCTTTTTCCACCCCGATGGCACTTCGGCCTCCCACTGGGACATCACCCGCATTCTCCACTACGGCCCGGATGGCTTCTTGAACTGGGATCGCCTGCCTGTCATCACCACCTATCGTGGCCATCACCTTGACCTGTTGGGTGGAACCTCCAACGGCGGGGCGGTGACGCATGCCACAGGCACTCGCGTGCATGGCGCGACTTTTGGCTTGGATCCCGACGGCAAAGAGTATCCCTCGGCCAACGGCACCCTGAACACAATTATGGAAGATGCCATTGAGGCAGGCCTGGGCACGGCTCTGGTGCAGTCGGGATCCATCATCGAGCCGGGGACGGCTGCTTTTGTGGCTGAAGCTCCCAAGCGCAGCGACTACGAGGAGATTGCCCTGGAAGTGGTGGAGTCGGGGGTAGACATCATCCTGGGGGCCGGTGAGGAATGGCTGTTGCCGGAAGGCGTCCAGGGGCGCTTTGGCCAAGGGAAGCGCAAGGATGGCCGCAACCTCATCGAGGAAGCCAAGAAAAAAGGGTATGCCGTCGTCTATACCCGCGACGAGCTGCTGAAGCTGCCGGCGGATGCCGCCAAGGTTTTGGGGGTGTTCAACGTAGAGGACACCTTCTACGACAAACCTGAAGAAGAGCTGCGCAAAGAAAACTTGCCCAACTACATCGCCAGCGCACCCACCATTGCCGAGATGACGCAGTTTGCCCTAGAGCGGATCTCCCGCAATCCCAAGGGCTTCTTCGCCGTCATTGAGGAAGAGGGCACCGACAACATGTGCAACAACCTCAATGCTTCCGGCTGCCTGGAGGCCATGAAGCGGGCTGACGATGCCATTGGGGTAATTCTTAACTTCATCGAGAAGAATCCCAAAACCTTCATGATCACCACCAGCGACAGCAACGCCGGCGGGATGCAGTTGGTGGATGTGGAGTCTGCCGATGAGCCGCTGCCCCCCACTGACCCCGAAGAAAGCGGCGCCCCTATCGATGGCGTCGAGGGCACGGGTACGAAGCCATTTGTTTCAGCACCCGACAAGAACGGCAACCGCCGCCCCTTTGCGGTGGCGTGGGCCACTGGAGACGACGCCGGCAGTGGAGTTATCGCCCGCGCGGCGGGCCTGAACGCCCAAGAGCTGGTGCCCACCACCGGGATCCTGAACACCGACATCTACCGCATTCTCTACACAGTTCTCTTCGGGGAGCGCATCCCCAGCGAGCTGAAGCCGTAGTCTCAGGCAACCCGGCATTGGCTCCGAACTTCTGAAGACCGAGGGGATCCAGGCGATCCCCTTTTCATTTCCATAAGTCATTAACGCAACGCTGTCGCGAACGCGCTGCTCTAACTCCCCTCTCCCTGAGGGAGAGGGGTTGGGGGTGAGGGAGTCCCTGAGGGAGAGAGGTTGGGGGTGAGGGAAGTCCTTGCCACGTCTTGTCCAGAGCTAGGAAAGAGTGGATAGTCTGCCCTGGGCCGGCTGAGAACGCCTCTGCTGCACCGCCTGGTAGCGCCGCTTGAACTCCTGCTGCTGCACCTTGTGATCCACGATGGGATCCGGGTAGCCGCAGCGCCGCCGCTCCTGTAGGGCCCAGGATCCCTTGGGATCCTCCCCCACCCACAGCAAAGCCGGGGTATCTAGCCCCGCCAGCTCCGGCAGGTAGCGACGGATGTACTCCCCTTCCGGGTCGTAGCGGGCTGCCTGGGTGGCCGGGTTGAAGATGCGCAGCGGCCTGGGATCCGTGCCCACACCGGCGCTCCACTGCCAGCCGCCGTTGTTGGCGGCCAGATCCCCGTCCACCAGCTTCTGCATAAAGTAGCGCTCTCCCCAGCGCCAGTCGATGAGCAGATCTTTGGTCAGAAAGCTGGCCACGATCATGCGGCAGCGGTTGTGCATCCAGCCGGTCTCGTTGAGCTGGCGCATGGCCGCATCCACGATGGGGTAACCCGTCTGCCCGGCGCACCAGGCCTGAAACCAGTCCTGCCGGTTGCCCCACTCCAGCGCATCAAAAGCTCGTCGGTAGGCGCCGCTCTCCACGTGGGGCCAGTGGGCCAGGACATGCTTGTAAAACTCGCGCCAGCACAGCTCCTGCCGCCAAGTTTGCAGGCTGCTTTCGGCCTCTTCACTGCGCACCTCTGCTTCCACCTCCCGCGTGGCCTGCCACACCTGACGAATGCCGATGGTTCCCCAGCACAGGTGGGGACTGAGGAGAGAGGTACCCTGTTCAGCCGGAAAATTGCGGGCCTGCTCGTAGTCCAAAATGCGCAGGCCCTGACAAAAATCCTCCAGCAGCGCTTGAGCTGCCCTCTCGCCTGCCGCCGGGATCCGCTGCTCGCAGACAAAGCCCAGATCCGCCAAGCTGGGCAGAGGTTGAGCTTTCAGGCTTGGCAGCGGCTGGAGCTCCTTGGGAGTGGGGAAGGGATCCGGCTTAGGCAAGCTGGACCAGCGGCGCCAGAAAGGGGTAAAAACCGAGTAGGGATCCCCCGCCTGGGTCACCACTTCCCCCGGACCGTGCAGCAGCATATCTTGGTAAGAAAAAGACAGGATCCCGGCTTCCGTCAAGCTGGCCCGCACCTGACTCTCCTGCTGCCGGGCCAAGGGATCCAGATCCTCGTTCCAAAACACGGCCTGCGCCCCCAGCTCGGTGGCCAACTGCCGCAGCTCCACCGCCGGATCCCCCCGCCGCCAGAGGAGCGGGATCCCCATCTGGGCGTAGCGCTCCTGCAGCTCCTGCAATGCCTGGAGGAGAAACGCCACCCTGGCCGGGGCCATATCCGCCCGCTGCAAAACCTGCGGGTCGAAAACGAAAACCGGCACCACCTGCGGGCTGCGCTGCGCCGCCGCGTGTAGGGCTGTGTTGTCTGCTAGCCGCAGATCGCGACGGTGCCAAATCAAAACCGGGGAAGTCATAGGCTACTGAGGGACGGGATCCCATCTTGGCCGGTTCCCACCACCCCTTTCAACTCATTCCCCCCTCCCGGACAGCCAGGAGCTAGACTATGAAGAACCTTAAAGGGCTCTGTCAAAGCTCTGGACGGTCGAGCAGCCGGCTGGGACAATAGCGGCAGCGTTCATCTGGCTTTTGTTGGCCATCGCTGTACCCCATTGCATAAGCTGTATCCCCCAACATCACCACCAATTGAGTTAGCTTCAGGGAGAGCAAGGGGTCAAGCGGCTCTGTGACATTCAGCATAAACTGCTCAATGGAGCGCCGCAGGGCCTCTGGCGTCTTGATCATCACGTCTCCATCCATCCATCGATGGCTTTAGGTATTCATACTCAAGGCAAGGTGGACATGGATTCAAGATAAAGGTAGAAGAGAGAGATGCTCGTAGCATCGGCTACTGTTCTGGGGATCGAGCCGACGAGGACTCTGCTCCACACCGGCCAGAGCCGGTTTGCGGATGAGCGGTAACCTAGGTATCCAAAAATGGCGACAGCGCGACGGGTGGCACGGGTAGCCGAGCTGATCAAACGGGAGGTCAGCCAAATCCTGCTCTCGGAGATCAAAGATGACCGCGTGGGGGCGGGCATGGTCAGCATTGTGGATGTCGAGGTTTCCAATGACTTGCAAAATGCCCGCATCTTCGTCAGCATCTATGGCGATGAAGCGGCCCAGCAGCAGACCATGGAGGGGCTGGCCTCTGCCACTCCCTTCGTGCGGCGGGAAATTGGCCAGCGCCTCGGCCTGCGACGGGTGCCGACGGTGGTGTTTTTGCAGGATCGCTCTTTGGAGCGGGGATCCCGGGTTCTGACCCTGCTCAACCAACTGAGACCGCCTGCCGAGGCTCAACAACAGGAGGAGCCCGGGGTTGAGGAAACGATGGAGGACACCGCCGGGGGTGAAGAAGACAATTGAGCAAACAACAATGGCTGCCCACTTTCGTGCCACCTTGGGGGATCTGCGCTAAAGCTCAGCCTGCTGTGCACAAGAGAGCAAAGAATCTACCCTGATGGCCAACGGCTTCGCGGCGACGCGGACAATGTCAAAGCCAGGTTTTCTCACCGAGAAGTTTTTGGATTTGTTAGGCTGAAGAAACTACACAGCCCTTCCCGTGGTTACCTGAACAGGATCAATGCCTGCGGCACGCCTAAACGACCACCAGAGCGCTCTATCCCAACTGGGAGTCGCAATAGTGCCGCCCACTGATAACGCGAAGGCATCAGCGTCGCTGTAGCGAACCTGCGAAAGGGCTGTAAAGTTTCTGTCCATGCCTTTTCTGCCTTTTCATGGATGTTCAAAGCCCACTGCAACCGGATCCCGCCCTGGCAGGTGCCACCCCTCTCCAAGCTCTGCAGGCTCTGAACCAGAGTGTTGCCGAAGCTTTGGTTTCCTGCTTGAAAGGGCAACCCCAACAAGCCACTCAGCACCTTTTACTGGCTCTGCCGCAGTTAATGGCTGCTCTGGGGGCTTTGAGGCAAAAATCTTCCGTTGGCGTCAGCGGGCCGGAGGCCTTGGCTGAGTCTACAGGCCGCGTTTCAGAAATCAACCCCAAGCGCATCATTCACATCGAGGGCAACCGTGTGGAAGTGTGGGTAGATAACCAGATTCGCAGCAGTTGGAGCATCTGGTCGGTGGGAGATCTCAAGGAAGTCTGCCGGCTGGCAGAAGAATTTGATTGTGGCCTCAGCTATTCTTTAGGAGATAGCTCAGGGTCGAAGTCGGCAATGCTGCTGTTGCCCCCCAATGCCGTCGATTTGCCCGACCGGCTCTCCAATCCCGAAGACTCCGCTGCCTAGCACCCTCAGCTTCGGTTGCTGCTTTTGCCGTTCAATCCCCATGGCAAAACCCCAACGGCTCCAGAAGCTTTTGGCTCAGCAGGGCTTGGCCTCTCGTCGCCAGGTGGAAGCCTGGATCCTGGCGGGTCGCATTCGGGTGAATGGGAAAGTGGTCACCGAGCTGGGCTTTAAGGCTGATCCGGAACAGGATTGCGTCGAGGTGGATGGGCGGCCAATCTCTTGCAGGGATCCGGCCCGCCACGTTTTGCTTCTGCACAAGCCGCTGGGGGTCTTGTCCACCTGTAAGGATCCCTGGGGACGCAAGACAGTGCTGGATCTGCTTCCCCCACCCTGGAACCGACAGATCCGCCTCTATCCCGTGGGCCGACTGGATGTCGATAGCAGTGGCGCTTTGCTGCTCACCAACGATGGTGACCTGACACTGAAGCTAACCCATCCGCGCTACCATCTGCCCAAAACCTATCGAGTCCAGGTACAGGGACATCCGAGCCAGGCCACCCTGCAACAGTGGCGAGACGGAGTAGACTTAGGGGGGTACACCACTCTGCCGGCGGAAGTGGAGTTTTGTTCTGCCCCCGATTCCGGGCAGAGAAAGCATCCCGATTCCTCCTGGCTGAGGATAGTTTTGTTTGAGGGACGCAACCGACAAATTCGGCGGGTGGCAGAGCAGCTTGGGCATCCGGTGCTGGCCTTGCATCGGGAAGCCATCGGCCCAGTACGTCTGGGCAATCTGAGGGCAGGCCAGTTCCGCCAGTTGGATCCCCAAGAGGTTCAGGCCTTGCTGGCCCCGTTTGCCGCCGCCGACAGCTCAGCTCTGCCCAAGATCGCCTCTTTTTTCTCTTCCCGTCCTTCTTCATAATGTTGGGTACGGGGAGAAAAGGACAGAACGGCTTGCGGCTGTATCTTCTTGTCTGCTGACAATTTGGGGCTGCTTGTAAACCAGCTTCCTCTCTTCCACAGGTGACCAAACGATGCAAGAGTCAGCACACTCTAAGGACTCCGTCCCGCTAACGCGATTGGAAGCCCTGGGATCCCTGCTGCGGCAAACACGGGAGGCACGGGGCCTGACGTTAAGCGAAGTAGCCAACGATACCTTTATTCGCTCCCAGTATCTACAGGCGCTGGAGGAAGCCGATTTGAGCCGGTTGCCGGAGCCGGTCTATGTGCAAGGGTTTCTCAAGCACTATGCCAACTATTTGGGGTTGGATGGCGAAGCCCTGTCTCGGCAGGCTCTTCCACTTCTATCGGCCAAAACGCCCCCTGGATCTGCTCCCCTTCTGGCTGCTGGTGGGCAGCCCGCCTTTGCCCTGCGCCCTCTCCACCTTTGGGTCGCCTATGTGGTGCTGGTCGTGCTGGCAGTGGGGGGATTATCGGCTCTTTTGGAAGGCACAGGCAATCCCTTTGGGCGTTGGCTGGTGAGCCTGCCGAGGATTGGCCGAGAGGGATCCGGCCAGCAACCCCCTGCTGCCAACTCTCCGGATCGCACCCTGCCGGCAGCTCAGCCTACGGCCCGCCAACTGTTTCCCACCCTTGACCAATGGACGCGCATTCAAGGCGTTTTTCCCGAGATATTGGAAGCCTACTCAGGGGGAGTGGGGCGCAAGCCGGTGCGTCTGGACATCCGCGTTGTCGAGCGCCCCTCCTGGTTGCGGGTCATTGCCGATGGGCAAACGGTTTTCGAGGCTACCTTACAGCCAGGGGCCGAGTTGAATTGGGAAGCGGAGCAATCGATTGTTTTGCGTACCGGCAATGCGGGCGGTGTGTTGGTGACCTTTAACGACCGGGAGCTTGGGGTGATGGGCCGGTTTGGAGAAGTGAAAGAACTGATGTTTGAGCCGGGGTTGGATATTCAGTCCCTGCGCTAGGGATCCGGCCTATCATGTGTCAGTGGCCACCCGGAAGCGATCTCCCACCCCTGGGAGCGGAGCTGCTGCAACAGGTGCCGGACTTTGTCGATGTCTTTATCGCCTGGCCGGCGTTCCACACCGCTGGAGAGATCGATGCCGTTGGGCTGAAGGTGGCTGAGGGCCTGCCGCACATTGTCCGGTTTCAACCCACCGGCCAGCAGCCAAGGCAAGGGCAGGGATCGGTGGGCCAGTTCCGGCCAATTGAGGGTTTGCCCCGTTCCACCCGCCTGTTGGGGGTGATAGGCATCCAAGAGCAGCCCCTCTACACAGTCTCGGTAGAGATTGGCCCCTTCCAGATCCGCCGGGTGGCGAATGCGCAAGGCCTTGATGCGGCGGATCCCGGGCAGCCATTCCCCCAACTGCCGACAATCCTGGGGGGATTCCTGGCCGTGCAACTGGATGGCCGTGAGGCCCACCGCTTCCACCCAGGCGGCGATGACGCGGGGATCCTGATCCAGAAAGACCCCCACTTTTTCCACAGGGCCGGGCAGAGATCCCACCCAGCGGGCCATTTCCTGTAGGGGCAAATAGCGAGGCGTATTGGGCACAGCAATAAACCCAAGAGCGCTCACCCCCAACGCGGCAATGGCCTCCGCCTGATCCTGACGGGTGATCCCGCAGATTTTGACAAACAACCGGCCCATTGGGATCCCTTCCGACAATCAACCTACCCCAGTCACTTCAAATCCAATAGCAACGAAACGGTTCGTTATGCCGTTATTGCTACGCAACGCTGTCGCAAACGCGCCCCTCCAACTCCCCTCTCCCTCAGGGAGAGGGGCTGGGGGTGAGGTATCCTCCCTCAGGGAGAGGGGGCGGGGGTGAGGGCAGCACCTACTTTTGGTCGGGGCGCATTTGCAGAGGATCCGGCTGTCCTGGATGAAGCGTGTTGATCCGGCGCACCATTTGCCACAGCCGTCCAAAGTTACGCTGGTTAAAGTGCATCACCAGCCGCGGCAGATGGGCAATATCTTCCTCAGCTTCTTCCGGCAGGGCCTCGGTTTGCTCGATCCGGCCCCCATCGAGAATGTCGGCAAACTCTTCATTCAAGGTATCCAGAGCTTGGGGCGAGAGTTTGGTATTCAGGCGCAAGACCAAAAGCTCCCGCACGTAGCGATTGCTGTGAAAGACGCGATAAAAATCGACAATCTGCTGGCAGGCATCTCCCACATCATCAGTTAAGGTGTAGAGGAAAAGATCTTCTGGGCTGATTAGGCCGCGGCCAAGCAAGTGCTCCCGCACGTACTCATCCCATTCCTTCCAGTAGCAGCCACCTGTTCTGTCCACCAGCACCAAGGGCATGAGCTTGGTTTTGCCGGTTTGCATTAGGGTTAAGCATTCAAAGGCCTCATCCTGGGTGCCAAAGCCGCCAGGGAAAAGCACCAGCGCGTCGGTTTCTTTGACAAAGAAGAGCTTGCGAGAAAAGAAATACTTGAAGTTGATGACCCGATCACTGGCAGCAATGACGGGATTGGCCATCTGCTCGAAGGGAAGCTGGATGTTGAGCCCAAATGAGTTTTCCAGCCCTGCCCCTCGATTGCCGGCTTCCATGATACCGCCCCCGCCCCCCGTCAGCACCATGAACCCCCGCTGGCTGATGCAGTGGGCAAACAACTGGGCCTGACGATATTCGGGACTTTCCGGCCCCAGCCGTGCCGAGCCGAAAACGGTGATCTTGCGCTGATGGACATAGTTTTGAAAGGCAGCAAACCCCTGTTCCAAGTCCTCAAGAGTGGCCGCCAAGATTTTGGCATCCAAGCGGCTTAGCTCCAGGGATCCCATGCGCTGCAAAGACTGCAAAATCCGCAGCCACGCTGTCCGGTTGGGGTGATGTTCCAACTGCTTTAGGCGGGTCTCAGCGCTGGAAAAAACCTCTCGCAGAAGAGAAGAAACTGAATCGGTCAAGCTGGGATCCAAAGCTCTCTAAGATTCACTCTAATGAGTTCTCGGCACAAAATATCAACCAAGTTCCCATCCAGACCTCAAAAGTTACATTCCGAAACATCTGGGCTCCTGTCCCGGCTACTTCGCCCAGGCATCGGCCCACCTCTGCGTAGCGGTAGTCAGGAGATTTCTTACACCGCCCAGAGGTGAACCCATAAACGCCAAGACAAAGCCTTGAAGTCCTGCCTACTGGCGCCTGTGCTCATCGGCCTTGCGAGTTTTTCACCACAGCAGACGAGCAGAGCGTAGCACAGCAACTTGGTCGCGCACTAAAGTACGGAGCTACCCAGCTTATCTTCTGTGTCGAAGTGCTTTTCCAAAATTGTGGTCAGAGTTGCCTTGGGCACAGCACCGACCACCACATCCACCTTTTGGCCGCCTTTGAACAACATCAGAGTGGGAATGCTGCGAATACCGTACTGACTGGCAGTTTGAGGATTCTCATCAGTATTGATCTTTACAACCTTAACTTTGCCGGCATACTGCTCAGCTATCTCCTGAACCACAGGAGCCACCATGCGGCAGGGGCCACACCAAGGTGCCCAAAAATCGACCAAGACCGGAATATCGCTGCGAAGCACCTCTTCTTCAAAGGTGGCATCAGCGATATCTATTGCTGCAGACATGCTTGGAGAACTCCTGAAACAATACCTATCATGGTTCCTAATCTTAGCACAGCTCTCTGGCTGCTGCCGCCTGCTTCCACCACGGCCTACCCCCTTGCAGAGGGTGCCTCTGGGAACATGGCCCACACCAACGGCATCGCAAAGTATCTGGCTGGGGCTGAAACGGGCTTCTACAGGCTCTATCATCGCTTTAGCGGTGAGGCTGTGATGGGGCCCGAGCGAGGATAATTGCCGTGTCCACACGCTTATCCCCAAAGCCGAGGGCGTGTGCCTCATCTGCACCAGTCCCACGGAAGCCATAGCATGACAAAAAACCCACCGCGCTCTTTGGATAAAACGCCAGACCAGATGCCTGCCCGCGCGCCAGGCGAGAAAACTGGGATCCCGCACACCATGGACGATCCCTCAGTCATCGCAACGAACCTGGATAAGCGCTACCGAGTTCTTGTCGTTGATCCACCTTGGAACCAAGGCAAAACCGGCAAACGCAAGGCTCGTCCCAATCAAACCACAACTCTGGACTATCCCACAATGAGCAAGGAAGAATTGATGAAGTTACCCATCAACCTGTGGGCGGAAGAGCAGAGCTTCTTGTGGTTGTGGGCAACCAATAGCAAGGATCGCAGCACCGGAGAGCCCATCCTGAAGATAGCGTTCGACTTAATGGAAGCGTGGGGATTCACCTTCTATACGATGATCACATGGAATAAGCGTACTGGCCCATGTCCATTTGGACCTTACCAAGTTACCACTGAGCACGTTCTATTCGGATATAAGGGCAAGGCTGTGTTTGATCGAAAACATTTTGGTAAGATGCAGACCTGCTTTACAGAAACTCCGACAACTCATAGCGCCAAACCGGATTCCTTCTACAAGCGTATTGCGGAATATTTTGAAGGGCCGCGCCTTGATGTGTTCGCGCGCCAGGTACGCGATGGCTACGACGGATGGGGCAACCAATACGGTCTGCTGACTCCAGATGCAAAACGACCAAGAGTGCTGCGTCATGCCAAAAGCTGTCAAGATACTCCTGCCGCATGCTAGTTATCGATACCCTGAACCACAGCTTTTTCCGACTTTATGGGAGCGAAGTTGCACATTATCTCGGCATAAGCCTTTGTCCGGGTAGTCATGTACAGAACCCCCTTTAATATAGAAGCGAATCTGTACCCACCAAATCTGGCTGGATCCCTCCAGCAGACCTCAAACGAATACCATCGGCTTGTGCCGGATTTTCTCGAAAGCGGCTGCATCAAAACGGTAAAGAGTTGCCGGTCTGCCTGTTCCCTGGGTGCTTTTCTGGCCGGTATCCCGCAAAATGCCCAGTTTTAGCAAGCGGGCGCGAAAATTGGAGTAATCGGAGAACCCCTCGCCCAAAACGGTGCCGTAAAGCTGATAGACCTCCCCCAGCGTGAAGGTGGCGGGCAAAATATCGAAAGCAATCGGGCTGTACTCTAACTTGGCGCAGAGGCGACGGCGAGCGTAGCGGCAAATTGCTTCGTGGTCAAAGGCCAAAGGGGGAATCTGGTCAGCGGGATACCAGGCAATGCCCTCCACTCCGTCTGCCAGCAGTTGAGCATCCTGGAATCGCACCAGAGCAAAGTAGCTGACCGACAGGTAGCGTAGCCCACAGGCATCCTCGGCCTCGCGGGGATCCCGTTCTGGCCCAGCGAAGGTGTAGAGCTGCTCCAGGTAGAGATTTTTAACACGAATTTTCTCTGCCAAGATGCGGTAGGCCGCTGCCTCTAGGGATTCTGAGCGTCGCACCAGCGTTCCTGGCAGAGCCCAGCAACCGCGGAAGGGATCCTCCCGCCGCCGCACCAGCAGCACCAGAAGGCGATTCTGCTCGGTATCGATGGAAAAAATGACCGCATCCACACCGACGCGGAACTCCGCCAACGCGGTTCGCTCCTCCACTGTGCCGGCAATGATGCGGGATCCCTGCATAGATTGCCACTGCCCCTCCATCAACAGCCTACCCAGTTTGCTGCCAGATAGGGAGCGCCTGGGTCATGCCTCCGGGAGAACGTCGGGCAAAAGGGCGGCTTTTGGGTCAGGTTTGTTTTTGTAGCGGGGATCCCTCAGGCCCAGCAATGGGAAACAGACGACCTTGCCCGATGGCAATTCGAACTCGCGTGCCCACAGGCAGCGCTTCCCGCGCCAAGGCGTGCAATTCTTTGCCAGACTCTGCGATCAAGCAATAGCGATACTCTCGTCCCAAAAACTGTCGATCCCGGATGACAAGGCCGCCCTGAGGGTCAGGATGCAAATGCAACTCCTCCTGCCGAATCATCAGCTCTGCGCAGCGCAAGCTGGGGTCGCGCTGATCTCCCAAAGCCTGAAAGGGGATGTGCGACAGCTCTTCAGCCTGCCAACCGAACTCCCGCCGCTCACAGCGAAGAAAGTTGGCTTGGGTAATAAACTCGGCCACAAAGCGGGTGGCCGGCTCTCGATAGACTTCCTCCGGGGATCCCCATTGCTCAATACGCCCTTCCCGCATCACCGCCACCCAATCGGAAAGGCAGAGGGCCTCTTCCTGGTCGTGGGTGACGAAAATGGCCGAGGTCTGGGTTTGCTTGAGGATTTTGCGGATTTCCTCCCGCAGATAGTAGCGCACCTGCACATCCAGATTGCTGAGCGGCTCATCCAAAAGGATCAGGCTGGGCCTGGGGGCCAAAGCCCGAGCCAGGGCCACCCGCTGCTGTTGCCCGCCGGAAAGCTCGTGCGGATAACGATGGGCGTAGTCCTCTAGACCCACCAACCGCAAGACCTCGTAAGCCCGTTCCCGCGCCTGTTGGGCAGCGCCTCGCAACTCAGGTGAGGAGGAGCGATTGCCGCCCCCCCCTGCCGACGCAAATAGGGTGGCGGGCCGGAGTCCAAACATCACATTGGCCAGCACGTCCAAGTGGGGAAACAGGGCAAAATCCTGAAACACCAGCCCCACCCCCCGCTGCTCCGGTGGGATCCATTGCCCCTCCCCGGCCACCACTCGCCCCCCCAGCAGGATCCGCCCGCCATCCGGCTGCTCAAAGCCGGCAATGGTGCGCAATAAGGTGGTTTTCCCGCAGCCCGACGGGCCCACAATCCCCAAGATGTCTCCCTGGGGCAGACGAAACGCCACTTCCTGCAAAACCAACTGCCGCTGGCCAGGAAACCTCTTGCTAATGCCCTCAACCTGAAGAATGTAGGGAGAATCCGCCCGGGCAGCAGTGGACGTTGAGGAAACCAAGAACTCAGTCATGACAGTTGTTGCAAAAGATTTTCACTATTTTTCACCAGACTACCATACCTTAAGTCCTGCCCGGCCCGACTCAGGGCAGATGGATGGCGGCAGGGATAGGATCAATCCCAGCCTTTCCCGTTTGATTCGAGTGGTAGGCGGGAATCAGTGTTAAACTCAGTTAACGAAGTTTACCGGTCTCTGGTGGCGCTTGTTCTTGACAGCGCATCCTAGAGTCTTATTGTGGATGAGTTTTGAGCCCCAGTTTCCCGAACGTGCCTTGATCACAGGGGCCAGTCGAGGGATCGGCAAAGCGGTAGCTCTGAGACTGGCCGAGGAAGGGATAGCGGTTGCTTTGGTGGCCCGTTCCCATCCCGATTTGCTGGCCGTGCAGGCGGAGATCCAGGCAAAAGGAGGAAAGGCGGAGGTTTTTCCCATCGACTTGGCCGACTTGCCCGCTCTACCGCAGCAGTTGCAAGCTCTTTTGGATCGATTTGGCGGTTGCGATGTCTTGGTGAATAATGCGGGCGTGGCCTACGTTGGTCCCTTGGCCAACGTAGCTTTATCGGATTGGCAGCGGGTGATTGACTTGAACCTGACGGCAGCTTTTCTCTGCGCCCAAGCCGTCCTGCCGGCGATGCGCCGGCAGCGCTTCGGCGTGATTGTCAACGTCGTCTCGATTGCGGGCAAGCGAGCCTTTCCCAATTGGGGAGCCTACTGCGCCAGCAAGTTCGGCCTGCTGGGCTTTTCTCAGGCCTTGGCCGAAGAAGAACGACAGCACGGCATCCGGGTAACCAGCCTCTGTCCCGGAGCGGTGGATACGCCTCTCTGGGATACGGATACGGTTCAGGTGGATTTCGACCGTTCCAAAATGCTCTCGCCGGAGTGGGTGGCGGACTTGATTGCCTATCTCGTTCGCCTGCCCAGGGGTGCTGTGGTGGAAGATCTCACCCTCATGCCGGCGGCGGGGGCCTTTTAGGCTGGCTCTTCCTGGAGTGGCCTTGCTAGCCCAGTTTTGAGGGTTTCCCGGCCCTGTCTCCCTCGACAAGTTCCTTCAACCCTTCGTTCAACCAAAGGAATATCCTGCTATGACTCTTGCCAAGCCTGGATCCGGTGCCGAATTGCGACTCAACGACAAAGCCAACCTCAAGTCTCGGGTTATTCGCGATCTGTCCCACTCGGCAGAGCAAGAGCCCAGGGGCTCAGAAAGCCTGGATCCGGCGATGGTGGCCGCAGTGGAGACGTTGCTGCGGGGCATTGGGGAAGATCCCCAGCGGGAGGGTCTCAAGAAAACCCCGGAGCGAGTGGTGGCCGCGCTGAAGTTTTTGACCAGCGGCTATCAGCAGTCCCTGGAAGATCTCATCAACGGCGCCATCTTCGACGAGGGCCACGACGAGATGGTGCTGCTGCGGGACGTAACCCTATTTAGCCTCTGTGAGCACCATCTGTTGCCCTTTATCGGCAAGGCCCATGTGGCTTACATCCCCCGTCAAAAGGTGGTGGGCCTGAGCAAAATTGCCCGCATTGTCGAGATGTACTCCCGCCGCCTGCAGGTTCAGGAGCGTCTTACCCGCCAGATCGCGGAAGCCTTGATGACCATGCTGGATCCCTATGGGGTGGGAGTGGTTATCGAGGCTACCCACATGTGCATGGTGATGCGGGGGGTGCAAAAGCCCGGCTCTTGGACGGTTACCAGCTCGATGGTGGGGGTGTTCCAGGAGGATCCCCGCACGCGGGAGGAGTTCTTGAGCCTCATTCGCCACCCGTCCAACTTTTAAGGATCCCGCGGAGCTTTGCCGGCAAGAAAGCTAATCCTCTGCTCAGGCTGGGAATACTAGCTTAAAATCGACGCAGATCCTGCCAGAAGCGAGGCCTGTTATGAGCGAGGTCAGCCCCGAAAATCAATTTCCCACCGACTTAGACTCCGGTTGGAAGCCGCCGACCCCGCCTGTTGCCCAGCGCCCTCCGCGTGCGGCTGCTCAGACGCCGAAGGTGGAGCCCCCAACGCAGTTGGATCCGATACTGGGTGCGGCTGCTCCCCTCCCGCAAGGAACTGGATCGCGCCCTGCCCCCAGTGCGCCCAAGCCTATCCTGGGCCGGCCCATCCCGCCGGGCGTGGCTGCCGCTCCCCCGCAGACACCGGTGCCCATGCCCGGCCCTGCCACTCCCCCGCAGATGCCTCTGCCCACTCCTCCTGCCGCTGCGGGTCGGCCTCCGGTGTCGCCCCCCAGTCCGGCTGCTCCGCCTTTTGTGCCCCCAGCTCGCCCCACGGCTGCCGGGCGGATCCCGGTGGCCGCTGCTGCTCCTAAGTCTGCCCCCGCTGGCCCGACGCTGCGCCAACTGGTACAGGAAGCCTACGACAAGGGCTACTCCGATATTCACCTGGGGGTGGGGGAAGTGCCTCGTTTCCGGGATCGGGGGCAGATGGTCTTGAGCAACTACCCGGTCACCACCACCGAGATGTTCTATGGCTGGCTGCGGGAAAGCTTGCCGGAGAATCAAATTCGTCAGTTTGAAGAATGTTTGGAGCTGGATACCGCCATCCAGTACGAGGGTTTGGTGCGTTGTCGGGTCAACTGTTTTGTTTCTCTGCTCGGCCCGGCCATGGTGATGCGTCTGATCCCGCTCAAGATCTTGACGCTGGAACAGTTGCGGGCGCCTGAGGTGTTGAAGCGCATTGCCGAAGAGCACAAAGGCTTGGTTTTGGTGACCGGCCCCACCGGCTCCGGTAAGTCCACGACTCTGGCGGCGATGGTGGACTACGTCAACTCCAATTTTCCCAAGCACATCATTTCTATTGAAGATCCCATCGAGTTCGTCCACCAGAGCAAGAAATCAATGGTGCGGCAGCGGGAGGTCGGCATCCACACCCTGGAGTTTGCCAATGCCTTGAAAGCCTCGCTGCGGGAAGATCCGGACATCATCCTGATTGGGGAGATGCGGGATCGGGAAACGGTGGATACGGCTCTGAAGGCTGGTCAGACTGGCCACTTGGTCTTCGGAACCCTGCACACCAACAGCGCCGTCCGCACCATCGAGCGTCTCTTGGGGATCTACAGGCCGGAGGAGCAGGAGCCAATGCGCCTGCAACTGGCGGAGACTCTAGTAGCAATTATTGCCCAAACGCTGGTGCGCACCACCGATGGCAAGCGGGCAGCGGCTCATGAGATCATGCGCAACACCGATGCCATCCGCGACTACATCAAGCGGGGAGCGGTGGACGAAATTGAGGAGCTGATCGCCGATGGCTCCTACGAGGGCATGTGTACCATGAATCAGTCTCTGTTTAAGCTTTACCAAGAGGGGCGGATTACCGCAGAGGTGTGTCTGGAGGCCGCCCCACGTCCCAACGAGATGGCCCAATGGCTGCGAGGCCGGATTTAGAGCCGGTCTGCCGGCTGGGCCAGGTGCTTGAGGGAAGGTCTGTCCTATCCTAAACT
The DNA here is from genome assembly GCF_047462375.1 of Synechococcus sp. H55.8. Classification (NCBI taxonomy): domain Bacteria; kingdom Bacillati; phylum Cyanobacteriota; class Cyanophyceae; order Synechococcales; family Synechococcaceae; genus Synechococcus; species Synechococcus sp. H55.8. The sequence continues at coordinate 67,784 of NZ_JANSJC010000013.1, forward strand.
GGGAGCAGTTAGCTTGCTAAGTTGTCTTCTCATCTTCTGGGCCAACCTTTGGCTAGGGGGATGGGTTGCTGGGCTGGCTTGATTAAGTGAATTGAAAGAGCGTTACAAAACAGGAGAATCCCTACCGTGAGCGTGATCAACCAGATCATCGAGACCGCGGATGACCAACTGCGTTACCTCTCAGTCAGCGAACTGGAAGCCATCAGAAACTACATGACTACGGGCGAGAGGCGTCTGCAAATCGCTCAGGTGCTAACAGAAAATAAAAAGCGCATCATCGACGAGGCCCAAAAGCGGCTATTTGCCAAGCGGCCGGAATATGTGCAACCCGGCGGCAATGCTTACGGTGACAAGCGCTACAACCAATGTTTGCGAGATTACGACTGGTACCTGCGTCTGGTGACCTATGGCATTATTGCCGGCAGCAAAGAGCCGATTGAGTCCATCGGCCTGATAGGGGTGCGGGAAATGTACAACGCCCTCAACGTGCCCATCGCCGGCATGATCGACGCGATGGTCTTTTTGAAGGAAGCAGCCCTCAGCCTGTTGGATCCGGACTCCGCCGCCGAGGCCGCTCCCTACTTTGATTACATCATCAACGCCATGAGCTAGGGCAGGTTGGCCGGAGATCTACAGGGATTCCAGGGCGGCGCGGGCGTGGGCGGCCACCTGCTCTTGGGGATCCTGGGCCAGCCGGGTTAGGCCGGGGCGGGCGGCTTCGGTGCCCAGCTTGGACAGGGCAATGCAGACGCGGTAGCGCAACTGCCAATCGTCTGAATCGATGAGGGGCTCTAGATGGGGGATGGCTCGCGGATCCCCCAGATCCCCCAGGGCGGCGGCAGCGGCTGTTGTCAGCAGATCATCTCCTGCTTGCAAAGCTTCCACCAGGGTGTCGAAGGCGGCAGGGTTGCCCAGCTCCCCCAGGGCGGCGACGACGCTGAATCGCACCAGCCACTCTGTTTCCCGCCGATAAGCCCCCAGAAGATCGTCCAGGGCCTGCGGCTGCTTCAGATCCCCCAGGGCAGCGGCAGCAGCAGCCCGCACATCGAACTCCGGATCTTCTCGCAAAGAGCGCTGCAAAATGGGCAAAAGGGGGGCAGGATCGACACCAGATAGGGTGCCCATCTGGCTGATGGCGGCATAGCGGACGCGGGCATTCTCGTCGGCTATGGCTTGCTGCAACAGCGTCAAGGCTTCTGGCCCAGGCAGTTCTCTGGCCTTGTTGACGGCGCGCAGCCGATCTCCCAGGTCTTGTGAATTCAGCAGTTCCAGCAAAGCCGGCAGTGCCGGAGGATTTCCAGAGGTTGGTGTCATGATCCCCTTGTCTCCACGATCATCCCCGGCAATAGCAAGGGACAAAAGGTCGATGTTATTATTTTGAAGCAGTGCATCCAGTCCTTTGATCTTATGGCCTTATTGCAACAAGAGAAGCAGCAGATCATCGAGAGCTATCGACTTCACGACACCGACACCGGTTCTGCCGATGTTCAGGTGGCTCTGCTCACCAGCCGCATCAACCAACTCTCGCAGCACCTCCAGAAAAACCCGAAAGATTTCAACTCCCGCCGCGGCTTGCTGATGATGATCGGTCGGCGCAAGCGGCTGCTCAACTACATCGCTAAGCATTCTCCTGACCGCTTCCGGGAGCTGGCCGAACGGCTGAACATCCGGGTGAAAAAGTAGGTACCCATCCAAAACGCTATCGGAGAGCTGTCTTTGTGGCCAAATCCAGCCGCCATTCCAAAGCCGTCCGCCGTCGCCCCAGTTCTACCTCTGCTGAGGTCGAGAAGAAGCCGCCTAAGCAGGAATCTGTTGCTGCGATCCCCCCTGAGGTCAGCCGGCGGATGGTGCGGCGGATCCTGGTGTTTTCCGGGATCCCCTCTGGGCTGGGCCTGAGCAGCTTTTTCATCAATTACTACCTCTTAACCAACCATGTGGTGGCTTTGCCCCCTTACTTCACCTTGGTGGAGTCGCTAACCTTGTTTGGCCTTGGCTTTTTGGGCATCAGCTACGGCGTGTTCTCGGCTTCCTGGGATCCCAACCCCGGATCCCTCTTGGGAATTGGAGAGTTTCGGCGCAATTTGGGCAACGTCATCCAACACTGGCGGGAATCTGCTGCCCAATCTTCTCAATCTTCAGACTCTGGGGAAGCCTAATTCCTCTCCCATCACCGGACCAGGCCAGTTGCTGCCTACAATAGCTGTCACCCCCAGTTCTCTGGCATGAGAATAGCTTACTTCGACTGTGCGGCGGGCATTGCTGGCGACATGTGTCTGGGGGCGCTGCTGGATTGTGGGGTGCCCTTGGAGTATCTCAAGCAGCAGCTCCAGGCGCTGGGCATCGAGGGGGAATACAGCCTGCAGGCGAAGCGGGTGCAGCGGTGTGGCCAGCCTGCCCTACAGGCGGTGGTAGAAGTGTTGGACGGATCCCCGCCCGCCCGCCCTTGGAAGGAAATCCAGGCTTTGATTGCCGGATCCCGGTTGGCTCCCGCGGTCAAGGCCCGCAGCCTCAAAGTTTTTGAGAAGCTGGCGCAAGCAGAGGCAAAAGTCCATCAGGTGCCCCTGGAAACAGTGCATTTCCACGAGGTAGGGGCCGTCGATGCCCTGGTGGATATCGTCGGCACCTGTATCGGCCTGGATTGGCTGCAGGTGGAGCGGGTGATCTCCTCTCCTCACCCCATTGGCGGCGGCTGGGTGAGCACCGAACACGGCCAACTAGCGGTGCCCGTGCCGGCGGTGATCGAGCTGTGGGAGATGGGGCGGGTGCCGGTGTTTAGCAACGGCGTGGAAGCCGAGCTGGTTACCCCCACCGGCGCAGCCTTGGCGGTGGCGCTGGCAGAAGCGTTTGGGCCCTGTCCACCGCTGCGGCTGGAAAAAGTGGGGCGCGGGGCCGGCAGCCGCGAGCTGCCCATTCCCAACGTGTTTCGTCTTTGGATTGGCCAGTCCCAGGGGGAAGAGCCAACCGAGATCGTCTCGGTGCTGCAAACTCAGATTGACGACCTCAACCCCCAAGTGATTGCCTATACCTGCGAGCAGTTGCTGATCCTTGGCGCCTGGGACGTGTTTACCCAGCCCATCACCATGAAGCAGGGGCGACCAGGGGTGTTGTTGACGGTAATCTGCCCGCCGGATCGGGTGCCGGAGTGCCAGGAGCTCATCTTCCGGGAAACCACTACCCTGGGCATCCGCCACTCCCAGCAGCAGCGCACCGTCCTGGAGCGGCGGATCGAGCGGGTGGAAACCCCCTACGGCCTGGTGGACATCAAGGTGGCCCATCACCATGGCCGCATTGTCAACGCCCAGCCGGAGTTCCGCGACTGTGTGGCCTGCGCCCAAGAGTTCCGCGTGCCGGTCCAGACGGTGTGGCTGGCGGCCCAAGCGGCGTGGCAAAAGCGGCTGCAAGGGGATCCCGACTGAAAACAGAAGCTTTGGGCAAAAGTAGGCTGCCGCGCAGGAGCTGGACATAAGCCCTACCAGCACTGGCTCAGCATGAGCAGCGGGGCTCTTCCTCAGAGGCGAAGGGATTTGCTCCTGGTGGACCGAGAAGGGATCCCTGGCCTGCTAGCCTGGAAGATGTCGATCCCACGCTCTTGACCACGACCACAACCATGGAATCCCAAGCCGCTCAATTTAATTTCGACCGCAAACTTTGGGACCGCTTTATCACGGTAGCTCAGCCCTACTTTTATCCGCGGGTGCGCTACGGGGGCTGGATTTTCTTTGGCTTGCTGGCAGCGGCCATGGTGTTTGTGGTTGCCTTGATGTTCTTTGTGGAGATTGGGGTGACCTTGGTTGGTCAGGCCCTGTTCCCAGAGTTTTTTACCAATGTAGCAGCCGGGCTGGTGGCGCAAACGGAGAGAAACTTGGCCTCGCCGCTGCTGTGGGTGGCCGCAGCCAGCTTGGCTCTGAGCAGCCTGGCCTTTGGGCTGGTGTGGCGCCAGATTCAGCGGCGCTGGCTGCAATGGCTGTTGTTGACCTTTTTGCTGTTTCTATCTTTAACGGTAAACCGATTAAACGTGATGATCAGCTTTATCTTTCGGTTTATCGACACCGCCCTACAGCAAAAAGAAGAGAACACCTTCTGGCAGTTTTTAATCATCTACGGGGTGTTGATCATCTCGGCCATTCCCATTTTGGTGATCTATCGGTATACACGGCTGAAGCTGGGCCTGTTTTGGCGGGAATGGCTGACCGACCACTTTCTGGATCGCTACTTCGAGCAGCGGGCCTACTACGAGCTGGATTCTAACGCCGCTAACACAGAGATTGATAACCCCGACCAGCGCATCTCCGAAGACGTTCGCTCCTTTACCGGCACCACCCTTTCTTTTTTGCTGGATATTCTCGACTCGATCCTCACCCTCTACGCCTTTACCGGCATTCTCTACAGCATCTCCCGCCCCTTGGCGGTGGGACTGGTTATCTATGCTACCATCGGCACCGCCATTGCCATTTTGGCCGGTCGCAAGCTAATTAAAATTAACTTCGATCAACTGCGCTACGAGGCCGATTTTCGCTACAGCCTAGTCCACGTGCGGGACAACGCTGAGTCCATCGCCTTTTACCAGGGAGAAGACCTAGAGCTGAGGCAGATCTTGAATCGCTTTGCCGCTGCCCTGCGCAACTTTGACTTGTTAATCATTTGGCAGGCCATTATTGACATTTTTCAGTATGCCTATAACTACTTCACGCGCATTGTGCCCTATGTAATTGTGGCCCCCCTTTACTTTAGCGGCGTACGGGATTTTGGCACCATTACCCAGGCCACCATTGCCTTTAGCCAGGTGCTGAGTGCCCTTTCAATTGTGGCCAACCAGATCCAAAGCATCTCCAGCTTTGCCGCCGGGATCAACCGTCTAGGGTCCTTTTACGAAACGTTGGAGAATCCGGCCCTGCGCCACACCCGCGACCGGGAGAGCACCATCCAAACTCGCATTGCTCCCCAACTGGCGCTGCAGCAGGTTACTTTGCTAACACCAAACTCGGAACGAACCCTGGTGCGGGATCTGTCCCTGAGTTTAGAGGCAGGCCAACGGCTGCTCATTGTGGGGGCCAGCGGCAGCGGCAAGAGCTCCCTACTGCGGGCCATTGCCGGCCTGTGGAACAACGGCCAGGGATCCATCGCCCGCCCCGACACCACCGAGATGCTCTTCCTGCCGCAAAAGCCCTACATGCTGCTGGGATCCCTGCGGGATCAACTCCTCTATCCAGGTCGTCGCCGGGATCTCAGCGATGCAGATCTCATCCGGGTTTTGGCCCAGGTGAACCTAGCCGATTTGCCGGAGCGGGTGGGCGGCTTTGACGTGGAGAAAGATTGGGCCAGCACCCTCTCTTTGGGGGAACAGCAGCGCCTGGCCTTTGCCCGCATTTTGATTACTCAGCCCCGCTACGCCATTTTGGACGAGGCCACCAGCGCTCTAGATGTAGCCAACGAAAAGCTGCTCTACCTGCAACTGCAACACCTCAACACCACCTACGTCAGCGTCGGCCACCGCCCCACTCTCCTGGCCTACCACGACCTGGTCTTGGAGCTACAGGGCAACTCTGCCTGGAAACTCTGGTCGGCGGCAGAATACGGCGCCCGCTTGGCCCTGGCCGGCTAGAGCGCTGCCTTAGCTCTCAATCTGCCCTGGTACCCCTCACCCCCGGCCCCTCTCCCTGAGTGACGACCCAAGCGCTCCGCGCCGCTAGCGCGAACACCCCCGGCCCCTCTCTCAGACAGAGTGACGACCCTCACCCCCGTCCCCTCTCCCTCTGGGAGAGGGGGGTAGGCTGTTCCACCTCAAACCCATAGAACTGGACGCAGTCCAGGGGAGATGCTACCCTGTTTCACAGGTATTCCGACCGGATTACTGGAGAATCAGATGAGCTCCCTTGTCGGCTCTGAGGCCAAGCGCTCCAAGGTGGAGCAGATCAAGGCAGATAGCCATTTCCTGCGGGATCCCTTGCAGCAGGAGCTGGCCCAAGACACTACCCACTTTAGCGAAGCGGCGGTGCAGGTGCTCAAGTTTCATGGCGCCTACCAGCAGGACGACCGGGATCTGCGGCAGCAGCGAAAGCAGGAGGGGTTGGAGCGGGCCTACGAGATGATGTTGCGCACCCGTATTCCGGGGGGGCATGTGCCGCCGCAGCTCTACTTGACCCTGGATCGGCTGGCCGAGGAGTACGGCAACGGCACCCTGCGGGCTACCACCCGGCAGACCTTTCAACTCCACGGGATCCTGAAGAAAAATCTCAAGGCCACGGTGGCCAGCATCGTCCGGCAGATGGGATCCACCCTGGCCGCCTGTGGCGATGTCAACCGCAACGTCATGGCACCGGTCGCCCCCTACAAAAACCGGCCTGCCTACCGCTATGCCCAGGAATACGCCCGCAAGCTGGCGGATCTCCTGGCTCCAAAGACTTCTGCCTACTACGAGCTGTGGGTGGATGGGGAGGCGGTTCCCATCCCGCCGGTGGATCCGGAAGTCCGGGAAGCCGAGCAGTTTGTAGGCAACGGCGTGAGGCTGGAGGGGCCGGAACCTCTCTATGGCCCGGTCTATCTGCCCCGCAAGTTTAAGACGGCCATCGCCGTAGCCGGGGAGAACACCGTCGATGTGTACTCCCAAGACCTGGGTTTGATCGTCCTCACCGACCGCAAGGGCAACCTCAAGGGCTTCAACATCGTGGTGGGCGGCGGCATGGGGCGCACCCACGGCAAGGAGGAGACCCAACCCCTTTTGGCCCAGAAGCTCTGCTTTGCCCCGCCGGAAGCGGTGTACCGGGTTTGCCAGGCGATTTTGGCGGTGCAGCGGGATCACGGCAACCGCTACGACCGCAAGCAGGCACGGCTGAAGTATCTGGTGCGCGACTGGGGGATCCGCAAGTTTCGCCGCGCTGTTGAGGAGTATGTTGGGGAAAAATTGCCCCGTTTTCGTCCCTTGCCCAAGTGTATCCCCAACAGCGACGACTACCTGGGCTGGCACGAGCAAGGGGATGGCCGTTGGTTTTTGGGCCTCTCCATTGAAAATGGCCGCATCCAAGATACGCCGGAGCGGCAGTTGAAAACGGCCCTGCGCAAGATTGTAGAGGAATTTTCTCTACACCTGCGGCTGACTCCTACGCAGGACGTGATCTTCATTGACATCGAGGATCACCAGCGAGAGGCCATCAACCAGATCCTCAAGTCCCACGGGGTGCTTTCCAAAGAGGAGATCCCGGAGCTGGTGCGGCTCTCCATGGCCTGTCCGGCGCTTCCCACCTGCGGCTTGGCCATCACCGAGTCGGAGCGAGCCCTGCCCACCCTGATTCGCCAGTTGGATCAGGTGTTGCAGGAGCTGGGGCTGCAGGATTCGCCCTTTTTGGTGCGCATGACCGGCTGCCCCAATGGCTGTGCCCGGCCTTACTTGGCAGAGCTCGGCTTGGTGGGATCCGCCCCCGATGGCTACTACCAAATCTGGCTGGGGGCCAGCCCGCAAGGGGATCGCCTGGCCCAGCCGTTTCAGGATCGGGTGCACATTAGCCAGATCGTGCCGCTGATGAGAGTTCTTCTGCAGCTCTACAAGCAGGAGCGCCACCCCCAAGAGCGCTTCGGCGACTATTGCCACCGGGTGGGGATCCCCTACCTACAGGCCCAGGTGCAGCAGCTCTAGCAGGTCGGTGCTGGATTCTAGGGGATCCCTCAGAAGCGCGACCAGGCCCGCAGCCATTCCTGCAGCGCCTCTAGCCAGCCGGTGGGTTGGGGCGTCACGGCCTGCGGAGTTGGCTCTTCATCAACAGGCAACTTGACCTGACCAGGCAGCACCCTAAAGACCTGAATCGGCTTGGCCTCAGGGGAAGGCTTCAGAGCAAGGGGCTCCACCTGCAAGAACAAGTCCTGCGCTGCTCGATACACAGGTGCCGAGATCAACAGCTGCGAGTTCGGCCTCTCCTGGGGCTTTTTGGGGGGATCGAGGGGTTCAGCAAGGGATCCCAGCCAGGTGGCAAAACTCACTGCCTTGCCAAAGGCTGAAACTCGCCGCGGCTCTTGTGGGTCGATGTGGAGTAGGATCACTGGGCCATGGTGGATCCCGAGGGTAAGCCGGACCTCTGGGTAAGTGAGCTGTCGCAGAAACCTGTTCAGCTCCGCCACCGATTGCAAAAGCGCCAACCCCGCCTGCAGAGCCTGCCGTACTGCCCGTTCGGGTTGTCCCAAGCCAAACAGGGCCAGACTTCTCAGCCCGCTTTGGTTGGCCAACACTCCTTGGTATCGCTGTACCACCGACTCCATTTGGACGAAGTGGCGACCCAAAGTGTAAACAACATCGTAGGGAAAGTTCTCCTCGTCGAAATTGGCCGTCCCCCACAGCGAAGCGCAGAGAATGGCGGCGGTGGTCTGCTCGCCGATGGACTGAGCCTGCAGTTGATGCTGGGCCACCTCCACATCTGCCCTATCGAGCACCAGCCGCTGCAGCGTCACATCCCCGGTGATGCGGGTTTGACAGGCAAGGCGGATATGCACGGGGAGATCCAGCCGTTCGGCCAACTTCTTCTCAGCAGGGGTCATGCTACGGCAATTTTGGCTGCCCTCCAAAATCATGATCCGGCAGGTGGAGCAGGCGGCATTGCCGCCACAGGCATGGACATGGCGCACCCCGGCCTGCAGTAGGTTTTCCAAGATCGTGAGCAGAGGATTGGCCTCAAAGGTGAGGTTATCGGGGTAGCAAGTGATCCGCATAGTTGGGTGCCGGCAAACCGTTCTTGGACGCCTAAAGCCTATACGTTCCTGACCTGGATTTGGATACCCCTTTTCAGCTAGAAACCGCAGGAGCCCCGCGCTCTGGCGTAGCCGTTCGCGAAGCGGGACGGAGTCCTTGCGTCCGGAGGAATGCAAGAAGCCGGACAACAATATAGCATCTGATGAGATAAAATAGGAGCATAAACCAAGCCTTGACCATCTCCTGCAAGCTCAAGGTGTCTGTGTCGCAAGCCGCCAAGCTGGATGCGACGCTAGACGCTTTTGCACAAGCCTTGAACTGGGTGAATGAGAACACACCGGAGAAGATAGTCAACGCCGTTAAGCTCCAATCTCTCTGCTACCGCGAGATCCGTACCCGCTTCGGGCTATCCAGCAACCTGGCACAACAGGTGTGCAGGCGGGTTGCAGGCTCGCGCAAGGTTGCCCGGCAAAAGAATCGTCCGGTCAAAGCCTTCAAGGGCGGCTTTGTGACCTTTCGCGCTAGCGGGACGGAGTCCTTTGACGCCCGCACCTTTTCTTTTCGGCAAAAAGACTGGACGGTGTCGCTGACCACCGTCGAGGGGCGGGAACGCTTTGAGTTGGCAATTGGCAACTACCAACTGCAGGGCTACCAGAAGCCCGCTCCGTACCGCTTAGCGGTCGGAGCCGGGTAGTTTACGGGTGAATGTTGGCGCTGTTCTCGACAACAGGCCGCTGCTGTGCTTCCAAGGGAGCGAATGATAGAGTACAGAGAGATTTTGTGCGAGCCCCTTCATGCCTCAGTCCAAACCTGACAAATCGCCCCTCCGCAAATTCCTGGAAGCCCTGATGCTGGTGTTTGGCGCAGTCATGTTCCTGGGCTTCTCCTTTGGCCCGATACTGCAGGCACTGGGGCCTTCTGACTCGGCAGACACCGCCAATTTGGTTACCGAGCAACTGCGGGCCCAGGCGGACGGCTACCGGGCCGTGCTGGAACGGGAGCCGGATAACCCCATTGCCCTGCGGGGGTTAATTGACACGCAACTGCAGCTCAACGAGCCGCAAGGGGCCATTGAGCCGCTGAAGAAGCTGGTGGAACTGGAGCCGGAAAATCGGCAACTGCGAGCTTTTTTGGCTCAAATTCAGCGGGAGACAGGAGATCTGGAAGGAGCGCTGGAGCAGCTTCAAGCTCTCTACAAAAAGGATCCCAAAGATGGCCAAGTTCTGCAGGAGCTGGCCGATGTTCAACTAGTTCTGGGCCGCACTTCTGAAGCCATTGACCTGCTGGAGAACTATCTGAAGGAAGTACCGGAAGATAACGATGTCCGCCTGCGCTTAGCTTTTATCTACGCCCGCAACAACCAGACGGGAAAAGCGGTGGCCCTTTATGATGAGATGATTGCAGCGGATCCCAGCGATTTTGCCCCGGTATTGGGCAAGGCAATAGCCCTCAGCTCTGCTGCCGATGCCGACCTACGGGCACAGGCCCCTGATCTGTTTGAGCAAGCGGCCCGCCTGGCCCCGCCCAAGGTGCGGGAGGAAATCCGGCAACAGGCGCAGCTCTACGCCCAAAGAAACCAGCCCCAGGCTGTTGAGAACCAGGAGACTAGCCCCTAGGGGGTTTTGATTTGAGGATGCGGTAAAACTTGTAACAAGCTCTCCCCTTCAGGACTCGGAGACATCCTTGAGGGCGGCTTCCACTGACGGATGGATCTCAAAAAGAGAATCCAGATGGGTAACCTTGAGAACCAGCTTGGCTTGTTCTCCTAAGCCGCAGAGCTTGAGATGACAGCCGGCGGGAGTACAGGTGCGTCTTGCCCACACCAAAGCCGACACCCCCATGCTGTCGAGCAGCGTAACCTGGCTTAGATCCAGTAAGAGGTGTTTGGGTTTCTCGGCAAGAATTTGGCCCAGCTCTTTCCGCACCAAAGCGGGATCCAGCTTTCCTGCCGGAAGCTTGACCAGGGTGACAAGGGATCCCTTGGGGCTGAGCTGGGTGGAAACATCCACAAAGGGCTGAGAAAGTCAAGGGCGGGAGCCACATTGATTCTGAACCAAAGCCGCCGGGTTGGGTTCTGCCAGGCAACTTTTTGTTTGATGTAGGAAGGTAGCTCCAATGGATACGCACGGGATCCCGATGGGGGATGCGGCTGCCCTGATTTTGCTGGCCCTGCAGCTGCCAATGGTGGCGGTGTTGCTGGCGCGGCTGCTGCCGTCTTTGCGGCGCCCTTCCCCTCTGCCCCCTGGCCAAGCGGGGATCCCCTTCCCGCCGGGCCTGGTCAGCGTCCTACTGCCCACCCTCAACGAAGCCAAGCGCCTGGATCCCTGCCTGGAAGGGCTGCACCGCCAGGGAGCGGTTGTGCGCGAGGTGCTGGTGGTGGATAGCCGCTCCCAGGATGGCACCCGCGAGAAAGTGCTGCAGATGGCCGAGCGGGATCCCCGCTTTCGCCTCTTGACCGACGATCCCCTGCCCAGTGGCTGGGTAGGTCGTCCCTGGGCGTTGCACTATGGATTTCTCCAATCGGATCCCGCCTCTGAGTGGATCCTGGGTATTGATGCCGATACCCGCCCCCAGCCGGTCCTGGTAGAGCGCTTGCTGGAAACTGCCCAGGCCAACCAGCTGGATCTCATCACCCTGGCGCCGCAGTTTATCTTGGAGCACTGGGGAGAAGCTTGGCTGCAGCCGGCTCTTTTGACAACCCTGATCTACCGCTATGGGGCGGCAGGGGACACGGCTGCTCTGCCGGAGCGGACGATGGCCAATGGGCAGTGCATGTTGGTGCGCCGCTCGGTGCTGGAAGCCATGAACGGCTACACGCTGGCGCGGGCTTCCTTTTGCGACGACGTCACCCTGGTGCGGCAGATCGCGGCAGCCGGCTTTAGGGTAGCTTTCTGCGATGGTCGGCACCTGCTCAAGGTGCGCATGTACACTTCTTTTGGCGAAACTTGGCGGGAGTGGGGCCGCTCCCTGGATTTGAAAGACGCCACTCCCAGAGCTCAGCTGTGGGGGGACATCGCCCTGCTGGCGCTCACCCAAGGGATCCCGGTCTTGGCGGTTGGGGGGCTGGGGATCAAGGCCGGGATGGGGTTGCCCTTTTCCCTAACAGAGCAGGTTCTGTTGGGGCTAAACCTAGGCCTACTCGCCCTGCGCTTGGGCGTGCTGGCGGGCATTCGCGGCTCCTACCAGGATCCCCCCTGGACATTCTGGGCTTCGCCGCTGGCCGATCCCTTGGCTGTCCTACGGGTGATCTTGTCAGCCCTCAGTCGCCCCCGCTCTTGGCGCGGGCGCACCTACTAGTCGATTGCCTCAGGATCGACGCCCAACTCCCGCAATTTTGCGGCTAGGCGCTGCTGCTCCTGACGGGCTTGGGCGAGGGCTGCCTCTGCCGCTTCGGCCCGCTGTCGCTCCTGCTCTACTTGTTCAATTCCCCACAGAAGCAAATTCCCGTCGGCAGTCCACCACCGCAACCAGTTGGCTTTGGTTTCCGCTTTTTGTCCGCGCCACACCCCCAAGAACAAGCCGATCTCCGGGATCCAATAGCGACCGTTTTCCTCAGCCGAGGCAGGGGCATAGCGACCGTCTTCCAGGCGATAGACATCCAGCTCGCCGGTTTTGGGATGAAAAATGACGTAAACAGGCACCTGCAAAATGCGCTCGTAGAAATACCATTTCCCGTAGGGGTAGTGGGGGTTAATCGAGTATTCGCCACCCTCGGTTTCGGAGATAAATTCCATCACAATGGCCGGGGGATCCCCCTCCAAGTGGGGGGTATAGCTGCGGCGAATCTCTCCTTCGGGCAGCGGCTGCACCCTGGGCACGTACAGCCAGTCGGGGGCTTTCACCACCACTTTGTCCCCGACAGTGCTGCACAGGCCAAAGTTGGAAGCGATCAAAGCCTCGGCGGGGATAAGCTGAGCCAGTTCCAAAGCCTCGCGCAGCGCAGCAGCCAAAAGGGGCTGTAAGGTGCTTTCCACAGGCTCATCCGGCAGCGGAAAGTCTTGCGGCAGTTTTTCCCATCGGATGGGGGGGAGAGAAGGGGTAAGGCGAACAGGAGAGAGGGCCATAGCCTGGAGTACCCCTAGAGGCAGGATGTGCAGATACCTCTTGGGATAACCCAAAGGGATCCCTGCTATCAACCTTCCCCTCTTCTGGGGTGCCGGGAAACGCTTCCGGATCCCTGGGGTGGACACAGCTCCCAGGATGACGTAGGGATCGTAGGTCAAGATACCCCGGCTGCCAGTTTCCACGGCTAGGGTATGCTGGTGGGCAGTGAGCAAGTTTCCCACCTCTTCTTTTGAGGAGAGAATATGCCGGAACCGGAA
>NZ_JANSJC010000014.1:0-75308 GCF_047462375.1 Synechococcus sp. H55.8
ATGATTTTCCTTTGATTGCCGTAAGGCGTTGAGCACGTGGCTAAGTTTGTGGTCAGTGCTGTGCAATTCCGATGATTTTCCTTAGGAATTGGAAAGGTCTACATCTACCCGGTGGGCGCAGGCAAACCCGGAGAAGGCGACGGCGTTGAGGCCTTGACCGGGGAAGGTGCTATCGCCCACGCAGTAGAGGTTGGGAATGGCGGTGCGGTTGAAGGGCATGCCCAAGAGGCCCCAGGGAGTGCCGCGAGGGATGGGGCCGTAGGTGCCGTCGACGCGGCCCAAGAAGCGGCGGTGGGTGCGGGGAGTGCCCACCTCCAGCAGCTCGATGTGGGATCCCAGCTCTGGCCAGAGGGCCTCCAGGCGGTGGATAAGGCGTTTGGCCGCCGCTTGTTTTTGCTGCCGGTACTGCTCCGGGCCCAAGCCCTGCCAGGTTTGCATCCAACTGGGGGTAAAAGCGTGAACAATGTGGCGGCCCGGCGGGGCCAGCTCCGGATCCAAGAGAGTGGGGATAGAGACGAAGATCGTGCTCTGCTCCGCCTCCAGGTCTTGCCAATCTTCTAGAAGAATGTGGTGACAGTAGCGCTCGCCGGCCAGGGCCTCAGCTCGCACCCCTAGGTGCAAGCTTAAGAAACTGGGAGACTGTTGGTAGCGGCTTTGCCAGCGCCGCTCCGCCGCCGGCAGGGATCCCGGCCAGAGGCGCTCAAAGGTATCCCAGCGGGTGGCATTGGAGATGATCTTGCGGGCAAAGAGCTTTTCCCCTCTGGAGAGCTCGACGCCCACGGCGCGGCCCCGTTCTTCCAAAATCCGCCGCACCGGCGCCCCGTAGCGGATTTGCCCCCCGCAGGCCTCTAGCCCCTGGGCCAGTTTCTGGGCAATCTGCCCCACCCCTCCCTTGGGGTAGTTGACGCCGCCGTAGTGGCGATCACAAAACACCATGCCGGCATTGATCATGGGCGTGCGATCTGCCGGCACCACCGACCAGCAGTAGCACTCCATATCCACAAAGCGCCGCAGCGCCGGACTGCGGAGGTAGCGCCGCGCCACCTGGCCCACATTCACCGGCAAGTAGCGGGCCAAGGTCAGGCAGGCGCGGGGGTTGCCGACAAAAGAGCGCCAGAGATAGCCCCACTCCTCCAAAGAGAGGAGCTCCATGGCGTTGAGGCTGTTGAAAATGGGCCAGAAGCTGTCGTAGAAGCGGCGAATGCTGCCCGCTTCCTGAGGGAAATAGCTGGCTAGCTCCTGCAAAAACTGCTCGTAGTCCCGGTGCACGCAGGGGCTGAGCCCCTGGGGCAGGTGGTAGGCAATCTGCACCGGGTCGGGGATGGATTCCAAAGACTGGCCCACAGCAGCCAGGGCGCGGGTGAGCAAGTTGGTGGTACCTTGAGTGCCCAGGCCAAAGATCATGGAAGCCCCGACATCGAAGCGGTAGATCCCGTTGCCGTTGGGATCCGGACGCTCGAAGTAGCCAGCGCTACCGCCGGGGATGAGGTATTTTTCCAACACCAACACCTGGTAGCCCTTGGCCGCCAACTGGGTGGCCGCCACCAGCCCGCCGATCCCAGCACCAACGACAATCACATCCCAAGTAGCCGGGGGGGAAGACACGGCAGAGAACTTGGGCTGGGCAGAAGCCTGAGAAGGCAGAGTTTGGGTCAAGGGATCCCTCGAGTTGAACGCAAAGCCGGTATTCTCAAGCTACCAGAAGTCCCGAGAGTTAATTTTCCCGGAGCAGCGGGATCCCTGGGGAAGAGGCTTGGTAGCAACCCCAACTCCCTCTTTTCGGCTGGGGGATCCGCAAACGGGATTGTGGCAGAGGCTACGGAACCCAATCGGCCAATTTGCTAGCCAGGATCCCACACCCACCCTGGGGATTTTCAGCCATGTTGGTTACTCAGCATCCTGTCTTTCGGCGCTTTTGGTACCCGGTGATGCCCCTCAGCCTACTGGAGCAGGGATCCCCGCAACCCTTTGAGCTGCTGGGAGAAAAGATCGTCCTCTGGTTGGATCAAGCCGGGCAGCCCCAAGCTGCTGCCGACCGCTGCTGTCATCGTTCGGCCCAACTCTCCAAGGGGATTGTCTGCGATGGCCACATTCGCTGCCCCTACCACGGCTGGGAGTTTGATGGCACAGGTGCCTGCGTCAAGGTGCCGCAGTTGCCGGCTCGCGCGCGCATTCCGGAGGGCTACCGCATTCCCGCCTATCTCTGCCAGGCCCGTTACGGCTATGCCTGGGTTTGTTTGGATCCTCAACCCCTGCGAGACATCCCGGTCATTCCAGAGGCAGAGGATCCCAGCTACCGGCTCATCCACGAGTTTTACGAACGTTGGGAATGCGCCAGTTTGCGCATCTGCGAGAACGAGTTCGATGCTGCCCACTTCAGCTTTGTGCATCAAAACACCTTTGGCAGCCTAGACAACCTGGTACCCAGTCATCTCGAGATCGAGGAGCTGGACTACGGCATCCGTACCCGTCTGGTGGTCGGTGTGGCCAACCCAGAGCTGCAACAAAAAAACCTGGGCATTCCCCTTGCCAAAACCGAGCGCACCACCACTTCCACCTGGTACCTGCCCTTCACCAACCACCTTCACATCCGCTACCCCAATGGCCGCAGCCATGTTATCGTCAACATCCCCACCCCCATCAACGACCGGGCCTCGCAAGTGGTGCAGTTTTGCCTGCGCAACGACACGGAAGCGGATGCTCCAGCCTCAGAGGTAGTCCGCTTCGACCGGGCTGTAACTTTGGAAGACAGGGCCATTCTGGAAACTACGGATCCCGATGTCCCTCTCGACCTCAGCGCCGAGCAGCATATGTTTACCGACAAACCCGGGATCCTGATGCGCAAGCAACTGGCCGCCCTGCTGAAAGCTCATGGCAATGCCTCAGATCAACTCTTCTAGGCCGCGGCTGCCAGCATAGCGGCTGTAGGCATAGAGCAAGCCCAGGCTCAGGCCGGTAACCAAAAAGCTAAGGGCTGCTCCAAAGGGGTAGTCCAGGCTGGCGCCAAACTGCATCTGGATGACATTGCCGATCAACAAGGTTTTGCTGCCCCCCAGCAAGTCCGGTACCACGAACATACCCAGCGCTGGGATGGCCACCAAAATCAAGCCCGCCGCCAGCCCCGGCAGCGTTTGGGGAAAAAGCACCCACCAGAAGACCTGCCAGCCGTTGGCGTAGAGATCCCGCGCCGCCTCCGCCAGGCGCCAGTCGATGCGCTCCACTGCTGTGTACAGGGGCAAGGCCATGTAAGGCAAAAAGGTGTAGACCATGCCCAGGTACACGGCCAGCCAACTGGGGTAGAGAGCCGTCTGGGGCGGGATCCAGCCCAGCCAGGCGGCCAGGCGGGCCAGCCACCCTTCTGGCGCCAACACCACCATCCAGGCGTAGGTGCGAATCACCAGGTTCGTCCAAAACGGCACCACCACCAGCGTCAGCAATAGATCCCGCTGTCGGGGCGGGTGGGCGACAATAAAGAAAGCCAGGGGATAGGCCAGGAGCACACAAAAGAAGGTGGTGACGGCCGCCACCAGCAGGCTGCGGCCCAAGATCTGCCAGTAGATGGGCGTCCAGCCCAGGGGGCCGTAGCCGAGAATGCGCAGGTAGTTGGCCAGCGTCAGAGGCAGTCCCACCTCGCCAAACTGGCCGCGGCTGAGAAAGCTGCAAACCAGCAGCAACACTCCCGGCAGCACCAAAAACAGCACCACCCATAGCACCCCCGGCCCGGCAAAGATGAGGCTGCGCAGCAGCTCCTGCCAGGGGGAGAGCAATTCCCCGGCGCGCACCTGGGCACGCTGGCCAGAAGAAGGGATCCCTGGCCATCTCAGCATGGGGGATCCTCCTGCCGGGGATCCGGCCGCAGGCGCACCAGGCTCTTGGGGGGCAGGTGGGCCACCAGCGCCTCGCCGATCTCAAACCCCGCCTCCTCAATATCCGTGTTGAGGGCGGTGGCCTTGAGCTGCTGTCCATTGGCCGTCTGCAGCAAGTACTGGTTCTCCGCCCCGGTGTAGATGAGGTTTTCCACCCGCACCGGCACTTGGTTGGGCAGCAGATCCCAGCCGCTACGGGAAAGCTGAATCTTTTCTGGGCGGATGGCCAACTGCACCGGCTCCAAGTTGGGCTGGATCCCGGGCACCTTGAGCTTGCCTAGGGGCGTATCCACGCAGTCGGTGCCACAGGCGATCCCTTCGATGAGGTTGCTGGCCCCCAAAAAGTCCGCCACAAAGGCGGTTGCCGGCCGCTCGTACACCTCGTCAATGGGGCCAACTTGCTCAACACGTCCGGCCCGCATCACCGCCACCCGGTCGCTGGTAACCAACGCCTCCTCCTGGTCGTGGGTAACAAAAATAAACGTCATGCCCAGCCGCCGCTGCAGCTCGCACAACTGCACCTGAAGCTGCTTGCGCAACTTGGCATCCAACGCCGAGAGCGGCTCATCCAATAGCAGCACCTCTGGCTCATTGACCAAGGCGCGGGCCAGGGCCACCCGCTGCTGCTGCCCACCGGAGAGCTCCTGGGGCTTGCGCTTGGCCAGATCCCCGATCTCCACCAACTCCAAGGCGGCGGCCACCCGCTTGTGCAGGGCCTCCCCTCGCACCCCCCGCCTGCGCAGGCCAAAGGCGACGTTTTCCTCCACGGTCAGGAAGGGGAAAAGGGCGTAGCTCTGAAACACGGTGTTGACGTTGCGCTTGTGGGCGGGCAGGTGGCCCACCGGGCGCCCCCGGATCACCACTTCCCCGAGGTCAGCCATCTCCAGGCCGGCGATGATGCGCAGCAGGGTGGTCTTGCCACAGCCAGAAGGGCCCAATAGGCCAAAAAACTCGCCTCGCCGAATCTGCAAGTCGATGCCGTCGAGGGCCACAAAGTCGCCAAAGCGCTTGCGGAGCCCCTTGAGCTCCACATCCCAGTCGGGATCCCGGACGGTGGTGGAGAGGACACCCGCAGTCACAGTTGGCAGCGCCGACAACATCCTTTAACCCAGTATGCAAGTCTCCGGGAAAATTGCAGCTGTCTCTTGCGCCATGGGCGCAAGTTCTACACTCAGCCTTGCAAATGGGGATCCCTGTCTGCAGCTTTTCAAGACAGGATGGATGAAAGATAGTGTCGCTACGCCACTTTCACATCACGCAGGTGGTAAACACTCCCGTGAAAGGTGTGCATGGGCTGTTGCCAAAACCGATTCTGCCCCGACCTGCCTTGCTCTGAGTGCTTTTGCATCTACGGCCATTTCCAATAGCAGTGAAGCTGCTCCTTGCTATGTTCCCACCCCTCTCCCTCTGGGAGAGGGGCCGGGGGTGAGGGGCCTGGGGGTGGTCGCGTCGGCGGCGCGGAGCGCTTGGGTTGGTCGAACTTGTCTGGAATGGGTTCAAGCCGGAACACCGTTCTCCCAATCTGTCTCCGCAGGCGGCGTAGGCTCTTGCATGGGCCAGACCCAATCTGTGAGGTCCTGGGCAGGGATCCCTTGCGGCATGAGCCCGTGGCAGCGGGAGCAGAACAGACAACTGGCACAGCGTTCACCGTAGGGGATCCCGGGAAAGTTCTGCGCCTCCAGTTGCCGCAGGCGGGCCAGGGTGGCTTTGAGGTGGGCCAGATCCCGCTCGTAAGCGGCGGCGCTGTAGCGGCGGTAGAAGGGCTGCTGCGGGTGTTGCACATACCAAAGGGTCAGTTGCACCTGCTCCGGCTGGAAGGGGCCTTCCAGGAGCAGTTGATCGGCCACCCCAGACAGCAGCAGGGGGTAGAGGCGCACCTGCCAGTCCTGGGCCAACTGTTCATCGGGGGGGCGCTGCCGCTCCGTCTTCCAATCGACAATGTGCAGGGATCCCGGGGTAATCACCAGCCGATCCAGGCGGGCCATCAGCTTAAACCCCTCGATCCGCTGCCAGAGGGGCAATTCCGCCAACACCCGCCCCTGCGGATGAGCGTGGGGACTGGCCAAGAACACCTGCCACCACTGGCGTACTGTCTCATCCAAAGCAGATAAGCGGGGCTCCACCTGCCGACCGCGGCTGTGCCACTCGACCAAGCGGTGAAACTGCCGCCCGCGCCTCTGCTCCAGTTCGTGCTCAGAAGCATTGGCAGCAGGCCAGATCAACCGCTCCAGGTACACATAGCGAAACAGGCGAGGACAATGATCCAGGAGCGCCAAGGCGGAAGCAGACAGGTTGACCTGCTCAAGGCTCAGCCTCTCCAAAGGGGGGGCAGAGCCTACAAAAGGGGCAATCGGGATCCCAGACATGGGCAAGTCCTGGCGGGGATGGGAGGAGTGCAACTGCTCTGAGCACACTTGAACTGACCTTCCACTAAAAGCTGGGGGTTGTGCTAGGCTCCTGTCGAATTTGCCCAGACCCAGACAGCGACCATCCCATCCCAGAGCAACAAAAGCAGAGCCAAGCATCCGAGCAGCCCGTACATCCAAGGCTGAACGTAAGGGCGCAGCCCGCCGATCTCCAGTTGGGTGTGACGTTGAACCTCGGCCAACAGACGCTGGAACCCGGCCACCCGCATCGGCAAAAGCACGCGCTCCCCAGCTTGGGTGACTAAGTAGTACACCATACCGCCTTGGCTGGTGGAGCGGGGCTCAATGCGTTCCACATCAGCCCACCGGATCTGCCACTCCTGCCGCACAAAAGGTGGCACCCAGCCTGGGTAGGTGGCCTGCATGCCCTTTTCATCCAACTGGATCTGCTGGCTCAGGGATCCCAGGACTACTCCCCATCCCAGCAGCAGAGTTGCCCAAAGGGATCCCAGCTCAAGCGGTGTTGCCTGTTGCCGGGACAGCAAGATGGGCAGGGGCAGGCTCAATCCCCAGTACAAGGCCTGCAAAGCGTAGCGAATCAACGGGGAGATGGGGAAGATCAACATGGGCAGAGGGGGGCTCGCTTCACCAAGCTTAAGATAGCCCTTAAAAAGGCAGCTCCTCCTTTAAGGATTCCCTTTCTGCTTGGCGATCGACAAGCGGAAAAGACGGCTCACGCCGATGGGACGGCTTTGCTGCTGCATTGGGAAACTCTGCAGCAGACCCTTCTGCCGGTGTCGGCGGGTCGTAGATCTCACCGGAGAGCAGGTCGAGGGATCCCTCGGCTTCTAAAGTCTCCATTGAGGAGAGCCCTGCCGCGGATCCCAACACCCCCTCCAAGTCCACCAGGCTGCCGTTGAAATGGTCGGCAAAACGGCGGGCAATCTCCGCCAGCTCATGGGTTAGTTCATAGGACTGCCGACGGTGCTCTGCATAACCTAGAGAAGCAATGCTGGTTGCTGAGCCGTTCACCTGAGCGCCCCCCACGGGATCGTTGCGCTCAGGCTCTGGCGAAGGTGGGTCAGAGGGGGGATGGTGCCCGGTACTTGGCGGGATGGGCTCCGTTGAGGAAGCAGGGCTGCTGGTGTTATCGCTTGGCAACCCTGGCGCGGCAACGGGATCGGGGGGGAGAAATGCTGTGGGCGGCAGCGGGGCGGAGCTCTTGGACTTGGTTTCGCCGGTGCGATTGGAAACCTCCGGCCTGCCGGAGCGCTGCACAACCAAGTTGAGCTGCACAGGGCGCTGCAACAGATGGTGGAGTACCGACCGCAGTTCGGCTTCTTTGCTGCGCACCTTGTCCACCAAGCCTTTGCTGGGAAAGGCAAGGGTAATCTCTTCCAGAGTCTCTTGCTGCAAATGCCCGGATCCCAGCAGGGCTTTGGTAATTGGGGAAAGGCCCTTGAGGAACTCCTCCCAGCGGGGCCGCAAGAGCCTGGCGGAGGAAGCGGCGGGATCTTGCGCTTTTTCCGGGGAAGTCTCCCCTCGGCTTGGCCCTGCTGTCGGTGGCGGTGTGGAGTCCCCCGTTGCTCGAGAGGCAGGGGTTGGGAGCTTTTCAACCGCTGCTGCAGCCTGCTGCTTTTCTCCTACGACAGCGGGGGCAACGTTCCCATCGAGGTTCTTCAAGACCTCCGGCTTGCTGTTGCCCCTAGCAGAAGACGGGCCGACAACAGCTTCAGGAGAGAGAGCAGGGGATAGGTCGGCAACGGGGAGCGGCTTTCCGCCTTTGGCCTCTGTCGATGGCAGCGGGACGGCACCCTGGCGAAGCTGGCCCAGCAGATCCAGCAGGGCAATTTCCAACCAAAGCTGGGGCTGGCCGCCCTGGCGAATTTGCGGCTCGCACTGGCGCAGATGGCTCTGGGCCGCCAGCAGCATCTCCACCGAGTAGCGAGGGGCCCGCTGCTGCAGGGCTGCCCAAGTGGGATCCGTTACGGCCGCCAACTGCCGCTGTTGTGGTGCCGTCTTGGCCAGCAGCAGATCCCGGTAAAAGGCCACCAGGCTCTGCAGCAGCACCGGCGGCTCTCTGCCCCGCTCCAGCAATTGCCGCGTCTGGGCCAGCACTGCTTGCACATCCTGAGCCAGCAGGGCATCGGTCAACTCCAAAAGCTGCCGCTCCGGGATCCCGCCCACCAAGTCCCACACGGCTTCTGGGGTGATGGATCCCTCCAGCAAGCTGAGCTGATCCAACAGGCGCTCGGCGTCCCGCAGCCCTCCCTGGGCCAGTTGGGCCACCAGCTGCAAGGCTTCTGCCGTGATGGGGATCCCTTCCTGGGCGGCAATCTTGCCCAGGTGGGCCACCATGTCGTCGAGGGGAATGCGGCGAAAGTCAAAGCGCTGACAGCGGGAAACGATGGTGGGCAGAACCCGCTGAGGGTCGGTGGTGGCCAGCACAAACACCACGCGGGGGGGCGGCTCTTCTAGGGTCTTCAGCAAAGCGTTGAAGGCGGCATTGCTGAGCATGTGGCACTCGTCGATGACATAGACCTTGTAGCGGCTATTCACCGGCGCAAACTGGGCCCGCTCGATCAGCTCGCGGATGTTGTCCACACCGGTATTGCTGGCGGCGTCGATTTCAATCACATCCAAAGAAGAGCCGGCGGTGATGGCGCGGCACTGGCTGCACACCTGACAGGGATCCGGCGTCGGCCCCTGCTCGCAATTTAGGGACTTAGCCAAAATGCGGGCGCTGGAGGTCTTGCCCGTGCCGCGCGGCCCACAGAACAAGTAGGCCGGCGCCACCCGGTTTTGCCGGATGGCATTGGTCAAAGTCTGTACCACCGCCCCTTGGCCCACCACATCGGCAAAGCGCTGCGGGCGGTATTTCAAATGAAGGGGTTCGTACTTGCCGGCAGCGGCCATTTTTTGGAGATCTCCAGTCGCAATAGCGGGACGGAGTCCTTGCAAGCGCGCCCCCGCCGCAACCCCTCGATGCTGAGGCGATCCCAGGGGGGCTCCCCCTATTCTGGCTTCTCCCTGTGTCCCTCAGGAGCAACACCGAGTCTTGAAGAAGATGCTGCTTCCTGGGCAAGCAAAGCCTTGGGATCCCGGCGGCGCAGGGGCGGCATCTGCGGCAATTGCACCTTCCAGCGGGGGGCATCCAGTTGATCTATGTGCTGCAGGCGGTAGCTGAGCTGGTACAGCTCCCTCTTGAGCTGGCGATTTTCTGCTTGAATGGCGGCGATGCGCTCGCGGATGGGCTGCAGGCGGGCCTGCAGCTTGCGCCGGTAGAGCTCCGGCAGCTCTTGGAGCATCTGCTCCAACACCTGCTTTTCTTGGTAGAGCTGCTCGATCTCGGCCTCATAGCTGCGAATCTGTCGGTGTTGCTTTTCTTGGCGCAGCTCCAAAAGATCGATCTGGCTTTGCAGCAGGCGGTTGCGCTCCCGCAAAGCCTGAATCTCCTGCTCCCGCGCCGCCAGCGCTTGCACCCACCAGGACTCTGCCCTGCTATCGCCAACAGGCTCGCCGCCGCAAATCGTTTCTTGCATCGACTCTTCCTCAACCCACCATCCCCATCCGCTACTCTATCCAGTCTGCTGGGGCGAGGCCAGGGGTTTCTGGGAAGCCAGCGCTTGTTGCACCTGGGCTTCCAGCTCCGCCAGGGATCCGGAATTGTCCAGCACTACATGGGCGCGACGGGCCTTTTCCTCCAGGGGCCACTGGCTGGCCAGGCGAGCTTCAATTTCTGCCGGTGTCAGGAGGGGATCCCGCTGAGCCAGGCGCTGCCGCTGCTGCTCAGGGGTACAGGTCACCACCCAGATCTCGCTGACCCAGTTTTCCATGTGGGCCTCAAACAGCAGCGGGATCATCAGGCAAACGGTGGGAGGGCCGTCCTTTTGAGGATTTGCAACCCCTTGCGGCGCAGAGGCTCCGTGAGACTGGAGAAACTCCCGCAGCCGCGCTTTGACAAACGGGTGGATCTGGGCTTCTAGCCAGGCCCGCTCGGCGGCATCGGCAAAGATAATCTGCCCTAACTGGCGGCGATCCAGCTCTCCAGAGGGATCCCGGATGGCCTGGCCATAGCGCTGCAGCACCCGCTCGCGGATGGGGGATCCCACCGCCAAGGCCTGGCGGGCCATCTGATCCGCATCGGCCACCGGGATCCCGTGCCGTTCCAAGATGCGGGCCACTGTGGATTTACCGGTGGCTATGCCGCCCGTCAAGCCGATGATTCTCATGGGAGCTGTACGATTTCACACAAGTTGGAGCCAGCCTCTCACCCCCGGCCCCTCTCCCAGCCCTCACCCCCAGCCCCTCTCCCAGAGGGAGAGGGGAGATGGTTGAAGATCCCCCTTCAAGGCGAGGCCATCTGGGCAGAGGCTGGGGAAAGGCAAGGTGCTGTCAAGAGACTATACTCTAAGCCTTCCACCAAGGCCCGGCAGGAGGCTTCGATGATGTTGGTGGAAACTCCCACCGTGGTCCAGCGGCGGTGGCCATCGCTGAACTCCACCAGCACCCGCGTTTTTGCCGAGGTGCCGGCCCGCCCATCCAAGATGCGCACTTTGTAGTCGGCCAGGTGAATCCCTTCCAGTTGGGGGTAGAACTCCAGCAAGGCTTTGCGCAGCGCCCCATCCAAAGCCGCCACCGGCCCATTGCCTTCCGCTGCCGTTACCCGCGTCTGCCCTTGCACCGCAATCTTCACCGCCGCCAAGGACTGCACATCCCCCGCCTCACCACTGGGATCCCAGTCTTTGCTGCTCCAGTCGGAGCGGGTAGTGGTGCTGACATTAAAGCTAAGCACCTCAAATGGATGCAAGCGCTGACCTAACAGCTCCCGCACCAGCAGCTCAAAGCTGGCCTCAGCCGCCTCAAACTGATAGCCCTGCAGCTCCAGGGTCTTCAACCGCTCTAGGATCAAGCGGGCTTGGGGATCTGACTTGTCCAGCCGGATCCCGAAGCCGGCCACTTTGCTGAGGATATTGCTCAGCCCCGCTTGTTCCGAAACCACGATGCGCCGGCAGTTGCCCACCTGCTCCGGGGCAATGTGCTCGTAGGTGAGGGGGTTTTTCTGGACGGCGCTAACGTGGATCCCGCCCTTGTGGGCAAAGGCCGACCGGCCCACAAAGGGGGCATGGTCATCCGGAGCCAGGTTGACCACCTCGCTGATGGCGCGGGAGATCTCCGTCAGGTGTTGCAGCTTCCCTTCCGGCAGACAGCGGTAGCCCAGCTTTAGTTGCAGGTTGGGGATGACGCTGCACAGGTCGGCGTTGCCACAGCGCTCCCCATAGCCGTTGATGGTGCCTTGCACCATGCGCGCCCCCGCCTGGACTGCCGCCAGGGCATTGGCCACAGCAGTGCCGGAATCGTTGTGGGTGTGGATCCCCAGGGGCAAATGCCCCAGGTGATGGGACTCGGCCAAGACGGCTGCGGTGATGGCGGCAATCTCGGGGGGCAGGGATCCGCCGTTGGTATCGCAGAGAACCAGCCACTCTGCCCCCGCTTCTGCCGCCGCCACGAGGGTTTGCAGGGCGTAGTCGGAGTTATGGCGATAGGCGTCAAACCAGTGCTCAGCATCGTAGATCACCCGTCGCCCCTGGGAGCGCAAATAGGCGATGGTATCCCGGATCATGGCCAGGTTTTCGGCCAAGGTGGTGCCCAGCCCCTCAGTCACATGCAGATCCCAGGACTTGCCGAACACCGTCACGTAGCGGGTGCCCGCCGCCAAGATGGCCTGCAGCAGGGGGTCGTCAGCCGCCCGCCGCCCCGGCTTGCGGGTGGAGCAAAAGGCCACCAGCTCCGCCTGCTCCAGAGGCTCTTCCCGCAGTTGCCAGAAAAACTGCACATCCTTGGGATTGGCCCCCGGCCAGCCCCCCTCGATAAACGGGATCCCCAGCCGATCCAGCAGCTTGGCGATCTGGATCTTGTCTTGCACCGACAGCGACAGCCCCTCCCGCTGCGCCCCATCCCGCAGCGTGGTGTCGTAGAGGGTGATGGCGGCTAAGCAACCAAGGACTGCGTCCTGCTGGCGCGAACGGTCAATCTTCATAGCGCATCAGCTTTTTGTAAAAGGCGGTGGAGAAATCCGGCGGCTGCCCCCGCTGCATCAGGGTCACCACATCGATGAGATAGTCCACAAACTCGTAGTTGGCAATGGAAAGCTGATAGGTGAGCTCGGCATCTTGAGCGAAGATCACCTGAACCACCGTTAAATCTGAAGGTAGCGGGGACATGTGCCAACTGGCCAAGAAGCGGACGGGATCCGCCCCCTCAATAGCCCTTTGCCCCTCCAGGTTGCCTCTTTTGTAGAGGCCCACCGCCAGGGCTAAGTACTGTCGGCGGGCAACGGCGTAATAGGGCTGATAGACGGCCACTTCTGGCGGGCTGGCAGGTTCGAGTTGCAGAGCCATGACGGCAAGAGGAGAGAAGCGTCGATTGCGGCAACAAAGCAAGGGGCTCACTGCCATCCAGCCTACCGCGTCGGCGGGCTGCTGGCCTAGAGATAGGTTGCCCGCTTGTGGGGGGATCCCGCACCTCACTTGGGAAGGAAGCGTTGGAAAGTCGGGAAACTCTGAGAAACAATAGGAAGGGAAAACCGCCCCAGGTTCTCCTCCGCCGGGCCAGGACGGCGTCCCCTTGGCCCCGACTTACCGAATCTGCTGGCCTTATGAACATAGCCCCAAACCCCACTGCTGACTCTCTGCTGGAGCTGGATCCCGTCCTGCAAGGCAAGTTCCACCAGCTTGTCCAAATCTTCGCCGAGATGGGGCGGGTCTTGGTGGCCTACTCAGGCGGGGTCGATAGCAGCCTGGTGGCCAAACTGGCCTGGGATCAGGTGGGGGAGCGGGCCCTGGCCGTCACTGCCGCTTCCCCGGCGCTGTTGCCCGAAGATCTGGAGGAGGCCATCCGGCAAGCCCAATACATCGGCATTCGCCACCAGATCGTCGAGACCCAGGAGCTGCAGGATCCCCGCTACGCCGCCAACCCCGCCAACCGCTGCTACTTCTGCAAAAGCCACTTGCACGACACCCTGCGTCAGGTGGCTAAAACTCAGGGATACGACCACGTGGCAGATGGCCTCAACGCCGACGATCTGGCCGACTATCGACCGGGAGCGCAGGCGGCCCG
Source organism: Synechococcus sp. H55.8 (assembly GCF_047462375.1). Classification (NCBI taxonomy): domain Bacteria; kingdom Bacillati; phylum Cyanobacteriota; class Cyanophyceae; order Synechococcales; family Synechococcaceae; genus Synechococcus; species Synechococcus sp. H55.8. The sequence continues at coordinate 13,352 of NZ_JANSJC010000014.1, forward strand.
AGAGCGAGGCGTGCGTTCTCCCTTGGCGGAGGTGGGGATGAGCAAGCTGGAGGTGCGGCAACTGTCTCGCCACCTGGGCCTGCCCTGGTGGGACAAGCCGGCCCAGCCCTGCCTCAGCTCCCGCTTTCCCTATGGCGAGGCAATCACCGCCGAGAAGCTGCGGCGGGTGGGATTGGCAGAGCGCTATCTGCGCAGCTTGGGCTGGCAGCAAGTGCGCGTGCGCTCCGAGAAAGATACTGCCCGCATCGAACTGCTCCCTCATCAAATCGTGGAATTTGTGCAAAAAACCGATCTGGCAGCGCTGGTCAAGGCCCTGCAATCTTTTGGTTATCTCTACGTCAGTCTCGATTTGGAGGGCTACCGCAGCGGCAAGCTCAACCGCGCCCTCAACCCGCCCCCGCCGACAACGGGCTGAGCCAGCCTAGGGGCTTGGGCTGAAGTTTTGTGCCAGGTTTAGGGGAATATGAAAGGGTTTTGGTGGCTCTGGCTTTGCTTGGGGGTGTTTGGTCTGGCAACGGCTGCTCCTGCCTCAGCCCAGAAAGGCCGGGTGGCAGCCGCTCCGCCGGGGGATACGACTGACGCCCTTGCGGAGCGCACGTTACGGCTGCGCTCGAACCGCCAAACCTTTGACCAGCGGGCGCAGGTTTTCCTGGCCGAGGGCAACGTGGAGATGCGTCTGGGCCGCTCTGTGCTGCGGGCAGATCGCTTGCGCATCGAGCTGCAACAGCGGCGAGCCGTGGCCGAGGGCAACGTTTCCATCGAGTTGGATCAGCAGCGCATCCAGGGATCCCGGCTGGAATACGACTTTGAGCAAGAGCGAGGAGTGTTGGAAGAAGCCTTCGGCCAGGTGGATATCGGCCAGTTGCAAGCTGCCGGATCCCCGGCGGCGGCCCTCTCGCCGCAGCGGCTGGTGCGCTTTCGCGCTGCCCGCATCCGCTTCGATGCCAACAACTGGGAAGGAGAGCAGGTGCGGCTGACCAATGACCCTCTCGATCCGCCGGAGCTGGAGATCCGCAGCCCGCGGGCGACCTCTACCTTGCAGGCGGATGGTTCCAGCCTGTTGATTGCCGAAGCTGGCCAACTGGTTTTCGACCAGGTCTTGTTTCTGCCCCTGCCCATTCGGCTGCGCTTTGACTCATTGAACCGTCAGCCTCCGGTCAGCCTTTTCTACGATGACTTCGACCGGGAAGAGCTGCGGCGCGGCCTGATCCTGCAGGCCAACTTCGAGCTGCTGCAGGATCCCCATCTCAGCCTGGTGCTCTCCCCGCAACTGTATCCGCAACGCCTTTGGGGCAGCGACCAAGGGATCCGCGATGGGATCGGGCTGCGGGCTGATTTTCGTTGGCGGCAACCGGAAGCCAATGCCCAAACCTCGCTGTTTGCCGAGCTGCGCGGGATCGTCTTCGAGGAATTTGCCCGGCGCTTGCGGGCCCAGGTCGAACATCGCGTTACCACCGGCAACGGCGGCCAAGTCACTTATACCTATGCCTACCGAGAGCGTTTCTTCAGCGGGCGGCTGGGGTTTCAGATTGTGGAGAATCGCCTTGGTGCTAGCTACAGCTCGCCCACCCTCCGCCTCGGCAACACCGGTTTGGATTTCAGCTACCGCATAGCCGCCGACTACATCGACGCCCTCGGGCAACTCGGCGACATCGACACCGATCCCGATCTGGCCTTGGCCAAGACCACCGACCGCATTCAGCTCGCCCGTCTGCAACTGGGGGCAACCCTAACTCGCTCCTTTCCCCTCTGGAGCCCTCCCAAGACGGCAGCAGATCCCCCGCCCCGCTTTTCCGCTCTGCCCATCGAACAGGGAATCTGGCTCAACACCGGCGTCAGCAGCAGCCAGTCACTCTACTCCAATGGCCGTGTCCAAAGCTATACTGCCGGCAGCATCGGCATCGATGCGGTAATCGGGGCTTTTGTGGCCGATACCTTCGACTACACCAACCTGAGGGTGACCTACTCCAATGGTTTTTTGGCGGGGGCCTCGCCGTTTTTGTTCGACCGCATCACCACGCGGGAGCAACTTGTTCTGGGCTTTTTACAGCAGCTGTATGGCCCGCTGCGGGTGGGGGCAGAGACGACGGTGGATCTGCAGTCAGGCCAGCAGGTGGACATCACCTACCGCCTGGGTTACGACCGCCGCACCTATGGATTTAGCTTGCAATACAATCCGGTGCGCCAGTCGGGGGCGCTGGAGCTGCGGGTGGAGGGCCTGAACTGGGATCCCCGCCAGTCGCCGCAGAAACCGACGACCGGAGCGAGCGTCCACGAGCCCTGATCCCCAAACTCCAAGGGGACTCAAAATGTAATCTTGACTACTACTCTGTGGAGATTTTCTGTGAGAAATTGCCTCGCCGCAGGAAGAAATCTCAATCCAAGTCCGTCCTGAGTTGAGGAGCCATTCTGAAAAAATCAAAACGGTAAGATAAAATACAGAAATTGCTTTTCCAGGATTAATTTCTGCTGGTTGGGATCGCCGTATCGCAGACTACCGCAGCGATCCCCAGGCGGTGTTAGGGTAGATGCTAGGCTGAGCAGAGTGGGCTGGTGATCTAATTATGCAAACACTTGATGCAATCCCCGCCAAAAGACAAACAGAGCGAATAACCTGTAGCTACATCAATGCGACCAGCTCCGTTCAGGTGGTTCGCATCACAAATATCGAAAACTGGTACTTTGAGCGGGTGGTCTTCCCAGGGCAGCGGCTGCTGTTTGAGGCAGTGCCGGGAGCCAAACTGGAGATCCACACGGGCATGATGGCCAGCTCTATCCTGACAGACATCATCCCCTGCGAAAAGATGCGGGTGCGAGAGACGGAGCCGGTGACTGTGGGCGCCTAGATCCCCAGAGGCCAGCGGTGTGGACTAGGTCTCGCGGCCTTGCTGCTTTCTCTCCTCTGCTTCCGGGCTAGGGGAAGGTTGGGGTGAGGGGCGAGGCTTGGGCGGCAGTGGGATCTCGAGGAAACGGGCGCTCAACCTCACCGGGCTGGTCTCTCGCCGTTGCGGCGGCCAAGGGAGCCCCAGCCAACGGGCCGTGAGCTCCAGTAGGCTGGGGGGCGGTGTGGGAGTAGGGGTGGGCGTTGGTGGTGGGGTGGGGTACAGATCCAAGCGCGGCGGACGGGGGGTGCTGACCCGAAAAGCATCGGGGGGAGGTTGGGTCAGCGGCACATTGGGATCCCCGCATCCCCCCAGCAGGCCCAGCCCCAGCAGGATGTACAGCGTTGCAGTGCCTCTGCTTCTCATAAACGAGCTGCCGAACATCGACCCACCAGACTATCACCGGGATCCCAGGACTCTGAGCCGGCTTTGCAAATCTGCTTCCAGGGCAGATAGCTCGCGGGCCATGGTTACGTAGCGGTTGGCAGTCAAGTTTTTGGCGATAAATTGCTCCAGCAGTTGCTGATCCCGGGCAACCATCTGGTTAAAGTACTGCTCTACGGAAACCCGCGGGTCTTCGATCAAGGCTCTGCACATCTGCAAAGCCGTGATCAACTGGGCTCGCACCTGCAAAAAGAGGGACTGGACGTACTTCTGCTCTGCCTCGTTCAGTTGGCGAAAATCGCGCCAATACTGCCCTCTTTCCAGCGATTGTTGCAGCTCCTGCACCCAGCGGTTGTACTCCTTCACCTTGCGGGCCAGGTCGCTGGCGAACTCCATGATCTTGGGCGGGCTGTTGAGGAGATGGGCCTCCTGCCAACGCTGACGAATGCGACGCAGGTTTTGCCGCAACTCCAGGATGGCCCAGAGCAGCCCCAGCAAAACCACCCCCAGCAACAGGACGGCCACCGCGTACAGCAGCCAATAGCCGGGATCCCGCATCGCCGAGAAGATCACCAGAGCAACCACCAACAGGCAAAGGGCCAGCATAATCCAGAAGCGCAGTTGTTGTTGTTGCAGACGCAGGTACCCCTCCCTCAGGCCAAATGCTTCACAGCAAGCCTCCAGATCCGCATCCATGATCTGGCGAAACTCCTCTGCAGAGATCGGTTCGGCAGTGATCATCGAAGACCCTCGCAACGCAATCTGGCTGAAGTCCAGGCCGTTAGGATTTGCTCTGCCAATCCCGCGCGGTTTCCGTGCTCTCCTCCAGAGGCTCCAGCATCTCGTTGGCCGGAACCACCATCAATCCGTAGCCCCCTTCGCGACAAAAATCGACGATCTCCTGCGTGTCAAAACGTTCTGCTACAGGCTTAGGCAGTCCCTGTTGAGCCAGCCTCTGGGCATATTTTCTGGCCGCAAACGAGCTCTCAAAAGCAATAACAATATCTTGACCACCAACCTGGCGCGTGCAGATCCCCTCCTGCCCATTGGCTTGGTAGAGCAGCACGATCACCTGGGAAGGCAAGTCTTCCGGGCTAACCCAAGATAACCCTCTCTCTACCTGGGATCCCCCGCCCAGCAGCACATCCCGCGCCTCATTCAGCCGCGCCAGTTGCGCCTCTAGCAAGGGCCTTTGTCGCTCATCCTCCAGTTCTGCGAGAGCAGTGCCGAGAGTTTGGTATTCCTGAAACAATCGCCCCCGGATCTGCCGCTCGCTTGCATCCGGCGGAAGGCTGAGAATTTTAAGGGCTTCGGCGGTGCTCATCATCAAAACCTCCTGGGTCTGAACCCTTGTCCTTTAGGACGGCTTTGTCCACTTCAGGCATAACACCTCCACGAACAAAAGCCGAGAAACCGCACATCTTCTTTTTTCGCTGTTTGCGTTAATCTTTTTTCCGCTTGCTCAACAATGCAGGCTGAGTTTTCCACCAGAACTTCCGCCCACAAAGCTCAGTCCCAATTTGGGGTGCTCGACCAGGCTCCCTCTCTTGAGTCCCAAACTCAGGGTACCACCATGGGGAAGCTGTTTCCCCCCTTTTAAGGAGAAGGCACGATTCCAAATCATCGCCTAGGCTAACTGCTCTGAGAGTCGCCGGGGAGAAATTCTTCCGTGATCGTTGCTGCCATCTTGAGGTTGCTTGGCAGGGGAATTGAGTTTGGGTTGCTCGAGTAAAGCGGGAAGCGAGAAACCCAACTCAAAAGCTTCTCGTGCCAGCAAAGATGGATCCGACTGGGCGCGTTTCACCCGCTCTTTGAGGCGATTCCGCAGGTGTGCCCGGTGGATGCGTTTCAACTCCTCTCTCGGGTCGCGTGTCATGCCGTCCCCACTTTTGTTGTATCGATCCTAACAAAGAGCCCAATGGCCGGTGTCAGGGAATTTTGACGGACTTTGGGAGATGGCGCAGCGAGTGAAGCCAACGGGATCCCTGGGGCTGCCAGGAGAGAAATAGAGATGCGCTTCTGTTGGCCCACCTTCAGTATGGCGGGATCCAACAGTTTTTCCGGGGGTATTTTGGGTTGCCGCGCCCAACACCTAGGGATCTTCTCAGGGATCTTCGGCACAGGGAACCGCGGCTTTGGGGGGGCCAGCCTGTCCCAAGCTATCCAAAAAATGCTGCAAGAGCTGAAAACCGGGTGGGTTAAGGCTGTAGTAAATCCAGCGCCCCTGCTGGCGAGCGTTAACCAGCTTGGCATCTCGCAGAGTTTTCAAGTGAAATGAAAGCTTAGACTGGCTAACCTGTAGCTTTTCGCAGAGCTCGCAAACACACAACTCGCGCCCCTGCAGCAGTTGCAGCACGCGTAGACGGAGCGGGTCAGAGAGAGCGTGGAACCGCTCCCACACCTGCTTATCCAGCAGATCCCCTTTTACCTCGACCAGCAACGAGACCATCTGTAATCAACTCTTAACTAAAGTAGCAGGAGTTGTGCGCCCCAACTCTTGATTGATTGGACTGATGGATGGGATGGTGGGGGAAAAGTAAGACAACGCATCGGCTCGGCAGCGTTTCCCTCCATGGAATCGACAGAGTTAATCCCGACACAGGGATCCAATACGAGCTTGGCAGGTGGCGATTTCTTCGGGGGTGAGGTTGTCCCAATTGACGTCGCGGCGCAGCACCAAGCCATTGTGCCCGGTGATGAAGCGGGGCAGCTCGGCTTGGTCGATCACGCTCAGATCCCGCATGTGGTAGGTGGTGTAGTAGGTAACCTCCGAAGTGTTGAAATCCACGTCGATAAGGGTGAGGGTCTTGCGGGGGGGCAGGGGGCTATTCAGGAGGGGGCGGGGGCCGGAGCCAAGAATGCCGCAATGGAGCAGTTGCAGTTGCCCCTTGTGGCCAGGGTAGTAGCCGTGGTCGTGGCCGCTGATGTAGGTGTGGACGCGGTACTTCTCCAGCAGGGCCCGCTTGGCATCGGCCTCCAGCAACACCTCTCCTGGATCGTCGCGCCCGACGGTAATCGCATAGAGGGGTAGGTGGCCGATAACGATGCGCAACTTGGCCTTCTGAGCCCGTTCGCTGGCCAGTGCTGCTTCCGCCCAGGCCATCTGTTCCGGCGGGATGTAGTTGCAGGTGGCGTCCCAGACTAAGTAAAATACCCCGTCTTTTTCAAAGGTGTAGTAGAAGGGAAAGTCGCCTCGATCCACAAAGTTCAAGCCCGGATCGTGGGCCGGGTCGTTCCAAAACTCACGGGCCAAATCCCGTTCTTTTTGGAAGAGAAAACCGCCCCGCGTGGTGCGGGCACAGGAAGCATCGTGATTGCCCAGCGTGAAGCCGTAGGGGAGTTTGGCGGCTCGCAGCGGGCCGGCCACATGCCGGTCGAAGGCTGCCCACATGGCGCGAATGCGCTCTTCCGAGAGGCGGGGATCCTGCCCGGCCACCATGTCCCCTCCTCCCAAGACGATATCCGGCTGGAAGTAGGGGATGAGGCGGATAGCCCGATCCACCTCTGGGTCGTAGTCCACCGAGCCGTAGATGCCGTTCATATCGCTGATGACCAACAGGCGAAGATCGCGGCGGGCTGGGATGTAGAGGCCCCGGGGAGCTTCTGGATGGGGGACAACCGTGGGCGTAGGCCGAGGGGTAGGGGGCGCCGCCGCAGGGGATCCCACCACTGCGGACAGAGGTACCGAAGTAGGACGCTGCCGACTAGCCCAATAGGCCCCCGCCAATCCACTGCTGCCGGCTAGTCCCAACAAGCCCAAGATCATTTGGCGCCGCCGCATCCTGCTTCTCCTCAACACCCCAGCGGTATTGTAGAAGGGATATCGTCAATAATTGACCCCACTTCTTCTGCACACTGCTTAGAGAGGTCTACGCCAGTGGAGATTTTGCAACAAATCTTCAGAAACTTCGACTTGCAAATGTTAGACTAGTATAAATGAGCAACTGGCTATCTCAGACTCGGTATGACTTGAGGTTTGCCCATGCCTCGCCCTGTAGACTCTTTGGAAGCTGCTTTGGAGCGATGCCGAGAGTGCAATCTGCGCCTCAGCCGGCAGCGTCGTTATATTTTGGAACTGCTGTGGCAATGCGGCGAGCACCTTTCCGCTCGAGAGATCTATGATCGCCTCAATCGGCAGGGCAAGCCCATTGGCCACACATCCGTCTATCAAAATCTGGAGGCCCTGGCCAGCCACAACATTATCGAGTGCCTGGATCGCGCCGATGGGCGTCGCTACGGCAATCGTACCCATCCTCACAGCCATGTCAACTGCCTGGACAGCAACCGCATTTTGGACGTAGATGTGGAGCTGCCGCCGGAGCTGCTGGCCCAGGTGGAGCGGCAAACCGGCACCCGCATCCAGAGCTACCGCATCGAGTTTTTTGGGGTGGAGAACCAGAGCTAAGCCTTGGCGGTTTGGGTAGAGCAGAAGGGATCCCGGCTTGTTCTGGAGAAGGCTGAATCGCTGTCAGTAGGCTCGGTTCTGCCCTTTGCCGATCTGCGACTGGATTTGTTCCAGCGAGCTGGCCGGAGCCAGGCATTTGCTGCCCCAGCACACCAAGCCTAGCGCCCCTTCTGGCAGCGGCTCCGCTTCCGTGGGCAGGGCGAAGACGGTGGTGGGCCAAGAGCGCTGCTGAAAAGCAGGGATGTGCTCGGCCTCTAGGGTGACTTTCACCCAATTGCTGTACCAATCCAGCCCAGCAAACAAACTGGGGCAGGTGCGCGGCTGGGTGCTCATGATGTGAGCAAAGGTTTTCAGGGCCTGTTCTGCCCGTTCCAGGTAGTCCAGATCTCCGGTGATGGCGGCTAGGCGCACCAGGTTGGCAATGGCCACCCCATTGGCCGCGGGCGTGGCGTTGTCCTGAAACTCCTTCTCCCGCACCAACAGTTCAGGGGTGCTCTGGGCATCGCTGACAAAGTATCCCCCCCTGGCCGGATCCCACAGTTGCGCGTCCATCTCCTGCTGGAGCTGGAGGGCAGCCTGCAACCAATCTTGGGGGGTGGGATCCCCCACCAGCGGCAGGCTGACTTGGTGCAAGTCCAATAGGGCTTTGATCAGCAGGGCATAATCTTCCGATTTAGCGGGTACTTGGGCTGTGCCGTCGTAGTTCAGGCGCAGCAGGGATCCCGTCTGGGGGTGGCGCTGCTGGCTGAGGATAAATTGGGCGGCTCGCAGGGCCAACTGCAGACAGTCCTCGTCACCGAACACCTGGTAGGCCCGCGCCAGTCCAGAGATCATCAGGCCGTTCCAAGAGACGATCATCTTGGTGTCCGTGACAGGTGGGATCCGCCCCGGCCAAGAGCGTTGGCGGGCCGAGCGGGCATCTACCGCGGGTGGGAAGGGGGTTCTCCGCTCTGTGGAGCCGTAGCGGGCCCGAAACAGATGGGTGGTCAAGGCGGTCTCTACTTCCGGCGGCAGCTCTCCTCCCTGTTTGCGCTGCAAGACGATGCAGCCGGGCCGATCGGGGAAATTGGGCGACAGGTCAAACGCCTGCTGTAGGGCGCGGAAGGTTGCTTCATCCAGCAGATCCTGCAGCTCCTGCCAGCGCCAAACGTAGAACTCGCCCTCCTCCGGCTCCGTGTCCTCCGCCCGGGCAAAGCTGTCGGCATCCTGGGCGGCATAGAAATACCCGGCAGGGGCAGTCATCTCCCGCGCCACCCATTCCACCGTCAGGCGCACCGCCCGCTCGATAGCTGGATCCTGGATCCCGTGGGCCCACAGCTCAGACAGAAACTCCAAGATCTGCCCGTTGTCGTAGAGCATTTTTTCAAAGTGGGGCACCGTCCAGGTGGGATCCACGGTGTAGCGGTGAAACCCGCCGGCCACATGGTCGAAGATCCCTCCCAACACCAAGGCCATGCCCCGCTCCTTAGCCCGTTCCAGCGCCGTCGGCGAGCCGGGGATCCCTTCCGGTGGGTCGAAGCGGGCCGAGCGCAACACCAACTGGGCGTAGGGCATCATGGGGAACTGCTGCACCGCCCCGGCGTTGGCCAGCAAAGGCTGGATTTTGGGGATCCCGGAGCGGAGCAGGTCAGGGGGAAGGTGGTCTTCCGGCACCAGGTCGCTGAGGGTGGTCAGGGCCATCAAAATCTGGCCTTTCATCTCCTCGATTTTGTCTTTTTCCTGGCGGTAAAACTGGAGGATGCGCTGCAGCAAGGTCAAAAAACCCGGACGGCCAAAGCGGGGTTCCACCGGGAAATAGGTGCCCGCGTAAAACGGCACCAGATCATCGGGGGTGAGGAAGACATTGAGGGGCCACCCCCCCTGCCCGCTCATGAGCTGCAGCGCCTGCATGTAGATGCTGTCCAGATCGGGCCGCTCCTCGCGATCCACTTTGATGGGCAAAAAATGGGCATTAAGAAAGGCGGCGATCTCCGGGTTGGAGAAAGCCTCCCCCTCCATGACTGTGCACCAGTGGCAACTGGAATAGCCGATGGACAGAAAAATCGGCTTGTCCTCGGCCCGGGCTTTCTCCAGAGCCTCCGGGATCCAAGGCCACCAATCCACCGGGTTCTCGGCGTGCTTGCGCAGGTAAAGGCTGGAACACGTGGCGAGGCGATTGGCCATAGGTACACCTTCTCACCCTTTTTGCTTCAGGCTAGCGCGTTCTCTTCCCGAGGCCGAGCCAACCCACTGTTGTTCAAGATACACTCACCCACGCCTCTTCTTGCCCTGAGGCTCCCTGTTGGTCAGACCTGCTCCTGTTCGGCAGCCGGGATCAAAAACCCCAGCGGACGCCCGTGTAACACCAGAGTGGTGCTGGGATTTTCCACAAAACCAATTCGCTCGTAAAAGCCGCGCTGATGGGTGGTAAACAGGTAGATGCGCTCCACCGACTGCAGGTGGGGATGGCTGATCAGGGTTTCCACCAGCTTGCGCCCGATGCCCTGGCGGCGGTAGTCGTGATCAACCACAATGTCCCAGAGGACAGCCCGGTAAACCCCATCAGAGGTGGCGCGGCCAAAGCCGATCAGGCGCTCCCCGTCCCAGGCGCTGACCACCGGGTGGCTGTGGGCGATGGCCCGCTCCATCTCTTCCCGCCGGCGATTCTGGGCCCAAAAGGCGTTGCGGTTCAACAACAGCAGGAGCTGCTCCAGATCCAGATCGCCCCGCTCCAGGGAGAAGCGAATGTTGCGGTTGTCCACCGGTTGATGAGAAAGGGCGATGACAGGCTCAGGAGGGGGATCGGACATAGATTCAGACCTTGGCAGCAGCGAGAGTTAACAAGGAATCAAGGGGTCGTCGCAAAACGGAGAACAAACCTGGCCAGGGCTAGCTGGCCGGAGTATTGCTGGCGCTCGCTCCCGCCTGCTCTAGGGCATAGGCTTTGAAGCGCTCCAAGTCCGCCTGGATGGTGCTCTCCACAACTTTGCCCACAAACAGGCCATCCAAGATCTTGCCCAGGATCCCCGGGATCTTGTAGGCCACCGACAGCTTAACAATGGTACTGCCCTTGCGGTCGTAAAAGCGCAGTGCCCCGCGATTGGGCAAGCCTTCCACCGATTGCCAGCCGATGTGCTGGTGTTTCACCACCGTGTGGGTGCGGGAGATCCAACTGAAGGTGAGGCCGCGCGTATCCAGCGTCCACCGCGATAGCTCGTGATCCAGCAGTTCCACTGAGCGGATCCACTTCATCCAGCGCGGCATGAGGGCAAGGTTGGCCCACAGCTCCCACACCTGCTCGATGGGAACCGGCACCTCCACCTGACAGGTGTGCTCTAACCAATCTGACTCGGACATGGGGCCTCCCACACGACATCCGGCAGAACTATCCCAGGGCTTGGCCACAGCGCCTCGGGACAGGCTCCCCGCTTTACAAAATTTTATATCGACCTAAGATAGCATTATCGGCCTCATGAAAGTTCGGGGCTCTGCACTTTCTGGCAGCCCGGTTGTTGGGTCCGAGCAAGTTGTAGCTGCCCCCATAGGGGCAAGGCAGAAGGCAGGTATGATGATTGCCATCTGCAAGCTTCACTTACGTCGGCTCGGTGCGTCCACTCATTTGACTTGATGGAACGACCTCACCATGGTTTCTCAATGGAAACAGCATCTTAAGAACTATTTCGTGGCGGGTTTGCTGGTGGTGATCCCTCTGGCAACCACGATTTGGCTAACGGTGGAGGTGGCCACCTGGAGCATCGGCTTTTTGACCAGCATTCCCAAGCAGTTTAATCCCATCCAGGGGCTGCACCCCATTTTGATCAACCTCATCGATCTGGCGGTGGGCTTGTTGACGCCGGTTGTGTTCATCCTGCTGATCGGCTTCATGGCCCGCAACATTGTCGGCCAGTGGCTGCTCAACCTGAGCGAGCAGTTGCTCCACGCCATCCCGGTGGCGGGGTTGGTCTACAAGACCCTGAAGCAATTGGTCAGCGTTTTGTTTGCCCCCAACAATCAGCGCTTTCGGCGGGTGGTGCTGGTGGAATATCCCCGGCCTGGGGCTTGGGCGCTGGCCTTTGTAACCGGCACCATTCAAACCCCAATCCGGCCGGATGGGCCGCAGCGCTCCCTCAGCCTGTTCGTGCCCACCACCCCTAACCCAACGACGGGCTGGTACGCCATCGTGCCGGAAGACCAGGTGGTGGAGGTGTTCATGCCGGTAGAGGACGCTTTCAAGATGCTCATCTCCGGTGGGATCGTGACCCCGGAAACTTTTGAGGCCGGGCTGCAACGGCGCGAAGGGGCCCTGGCCATGCCCAGCCTGCGGGAGTTGGTGGAACAAGAGCGGGCGGCGGCATCCGCTAGAGCCGACTCAATGGAACCCGAAGTGGGCTTTGAGAGCCAAAGGATCCCCTAATCAGGCTTGTCCTTCTCCCAATAGGTCGGGCTGCCAGAGCTGGTATTCTTTGGCCTGCTCCAGGCGTACATAAAAAGGCTGCATCTGCCGATCCAACCTCTCCACTTGGTCGGGAGAGAAGGCTTTCCAGGCAGCACGGCTGGCCCAGCGGAGGATGAGGTGAACAAGTTCGGGATCCTCTTGGTCCAGCCAGACTTCTTTGCCCAAAAAGCCCGGCTGTTGTCGCAGGGCAGGCCCCCAGATCCGCTCGTCTTCCTGAATGAAGGCCATCTGGCCGCCGGGAGGAACCCGGAAGCAGAGGTGTTCGATGGCGATGGGCTGGTCTGACATCGGCAAAAGTTGGCTCTTGGCTGGCTAGGACGCGGACGAAGGGTTGATCAGCCGCTGCAGGGTGGGGATGAAGTCGGGGTAGGAGATGCGGGCACAGTCGGCCCCTCGAAGGGTGGTGGATCCCTGGGCGGCCAGGGCGGCCACCATCAGGCTCATGGCGATGCGGTGATCGGCGTGGCTGTCCACCTCGGCCCCTTGCAACGGGATCCCGCCTTTGATTTCCAGGCCGTCGGGATACTCGGTGACCTGGGCCCCCATCCGGCTGAGTTCCTGGGCGATGGCCGCCAAGCGGTCGCTCTCTTTAACCCGCAATTCCGCCGCATCGCGAATGACCGTAGTCCCCTCGGCAAAAGCTGCCGCCACCGCCAAAACCGGGATCTCGTCGATTAGCGTGGGAATGAGATCGCCACCAATGCTGCAGCCCCGCAAGCGAGCCGAGCGCACCCGCAGATCCCCCAGGGGTTCACCCGCCATCTCTCGCCGGTTCTCCACTTGAATATCGGCCCCCATCTCCTGCAACACCTGCAGCACGCCGGTGCGGCTGGGGTTGAGGCCCACATCCTGCAGCAGCAACTCGCTCTCCGGCACAATCGAGGCGGCCACCAGCCAAAAGGCTGCTGAGCTGATGTCCCCCGGTACCTGCACCGTCTGGCCCACCAGGCGGGATCCTCCCACCACAGCCACGGTTTTCGCCTCGACATCGACGTGGATCTGGGCGCCAAAGGCCCGCAGCATCCGCTCCGAGTGGTCGCGGGAGAGGGCCGGCTCTGTAACTTGCGTGGTGCCTTCTGCCAAAAGGCCCGCCAGCAACAGACAGGACTTCACCTGGGCCGAGGCCACCGGCGAGTGGTAGTGAATTCCCTGCAGGGATCCCCCCTGCACCGCTAAAGGAGCCAAGGTGCCCCCCGCCCGCCCCCAGATGTTGGCTCCCATCTGCCGCAGCGGCTCCACCACCCGCCCCATGGGCCGTGAGCGCAGGGAGCGATCCCCAGTGACAGCAAAAAAGCGCCCCCGCTGGCCGGCCAGAATCCCTAGCATCAGGCGCAGGGTGGTGCCGGAATTGCCGGCGTCTAAGACATCTGTCGGCTCCTGCAGGCGATCCAAGCCCACCCCTTGAATGCGGACGCACTCGCTGTTGAGCTCGGGGATCCCAGCCCCTAGCGCCCGAAAACAGGCCGCCGTACTGCGAGGATCCTCCCCCAGCAGCAGCCCGTGAATGACGGTTTCCCCTTCCGCCAGGGATCCCAGCATCAGGGCGCGGTGGGAGATGGACTTATCGCCTGGAACCTTGATTTGGCCGCGCAGGCCACGGACTGGCGAAAGTGTCAGGAGGTCGGGAGAAGAGGCGGTGGTCAGCACAGGAGCCGTGACAGCAGATAAAGACAGGGGCAGTCTTGATCATACTCAGGCGTGGATCTGCACCGCTTTCGCCGGCGGTTGAACTCGGGAAAGACAGGCCGTCTTTTGACAGCAGCCCTTCTCGTCCTTGAGGATGAGCTTAACAACATGGATTCCTCGGTCGGGGCTTGGCCTCGGCCTTTTTTTTGCCAGCCCTGATTTTGCAGATGTTATCTACGATATCTAGTGCCTAAAGCTTCCCAGCCACTCATTCTCCCACAATATGCAGGCAATCTCGGCTGGCGGAACATCCATTGGCTTCTGTCGCCCTTGCCTGTAGATTGTGACTGAGCGGCGGCCTGTGATCTTTTCGGGAAGGCTGTGATAGAGTCAATAGGAGTTGTGAACGAGCTTTCCCAGAAAGCGGTCTAACGGTCTCAGGGCTGGGTGGCCAGAAGGGAGAAAGCGATCCTGTAGTCTCGGTAACTCAACAACTTTGCAGAGCAAGGCAAATTACCTTTCCTTTTTGGTTGGTTAAAGTTTTTGTCAAGTAGGATCCTCAGTTGCCGGTCAGCCACAGCCGTGCCTAAAATTGCCGAGGACTGGTGTTTTTCTAGAGGGTCTGTAGATACTATTGATTTTGCCTTCCTTTGGCCTGTTCTTCGCCCATTGACCTTTCGAGACCGACTGCCCTATGACAGATACTCATCCTTGTGCCCCCTGTATTGTGGATACGGGAACTTTGGTAAATAAGCGGGATATTTACCGGCTGCTATCCGATTTGGGACGTGTCCGTTACTTCGACATCGTGGATGGCATGGTACGCAAGCAGGGGGAAGGCTGCGTGATGGATGTTTTTCAGGATCCCACCGCCGCCACGCTGGTGGTAAATGGCAGCCTTTACCTGAATGTGAATAGCTTTGACTACGCCTGTCTGCGGGATCCTGCTGCGGCGGAGGAGCTTGCTGACCTGGGTAAGGAGCGAGCGGGCGTGGTTATTGACTTGGTTCAGGACAGCCGCATCTTGCGCTTGGTCCCCCTGGTGGAGCCGCGGTCGGATCCCGCGGAACTTTTGGGGGATAACCGGGCGTTGCAGGCGGCAGTGGACGTTTTGGCCGCAGGCTGGGGCATAGAGGAAAGTTCTTCTGACTCCCTAGAATAAAGGATTCTAACCCGAAGAATTAGGCCGCCCATCTCGTCCTGAAGTTGGCCGGCACAGTGTGATGCAGATCATTCTTGGGAGGCGGGTCGCAGCCGGTATGATCCACTTGACTCGGAGAGCTTTTCGAGTTTGGGGGTGGTGTGCAGGTTTTTTCAAGGCGACGGCAGCTTCTGGGCAGAGTAGGGGGTCTGTTCGGATTCCTGGTGGCTGTGCTTCTGGTACTGGCGCTCAAGGCTTGCGGGGGAAGTGGTGGTTCCTCTTCGGTAAGTGTCATTCCCGCTCCCACAACCGTCATTCCCACCTCTACTCCAACTGTCGTTCTCACCCCTACCCCGACTGTTTTCCCTTCGCCGACGGCTACCTCTGTTCCCCAGTTCGCGATTGACGTTCGTTTTCCCGACAACAGCCTCACTCCCAGCCAGCAAGCCATTGTCCGCAGCGCGGCCTTGAGGTGGCAGGAGATCATCGTCGGGGATCAGCCGGATCTACGGCCCACCAACATCCGGGCCGGCGAGTGTGCCGCGGGGTTTCCCAGCACAGCGCTCAATTTTCCCATCGACGATCTGCTAGTGGAGGTGCGGGCAAGAGACCTGGGCAACGAGCGGATTTTGGGGGGAGCAGCTCCCTGTTTTGTGCGGGCCTCCAATGGCCTGCCTTTCTACTCTGTGGTTGTGTTCAACAGCCAAAACCTCTCGGCTTTGGAAGAGCGGGGTGACCTGCCCATTACTGCTTTGCACGAGTTGGGCCATGCGCTTGGCTTTTTGCCCAGCGTCTGGGATCCCAAGGGGCTGACGGTGGGCTTGGTGGGGCGGGATCAGCCGACGCCGCCGGGCTATGACCCCCACTTTATTGGCCCGCGGGCGGTTGCCGCTTTTACCACGTTGGGGGGGAATGCCCCTTCTGTTCCCTTAGAGAACCAGTTTGGGGAGGGATCCCGCGATTCCCACTGGCGGGAGAGCGTCTTGGGTCGGGAGCTGATGACCACCCGCCTCGACCGGGGGGTGCCCAATCCCTTAAGCATCCTTACGGTGGGAGCGATGGCAGATATGGGCTACGCAGTGAACCCGGCGGCAGCCGATGGCTTTGAGCTGGGGCGCAGCCGGCCCCTCTCGGAACCCCTGGAGCTGCAGGAGCTGGAGCTGGCCCTACCGCTGCGGCGCTTCGATGCCACAGGCAGACCGGTGGGGGATCCCTGAGGTTGAAAAAAGCATATCTACCTATAGCCAAGCTGCCCGTTCTTAACAATAATGAGTGGCCAGTTGCAGAACGTTACGACATCGGCAAAATGGGCATTCTCAAAAAGCTGTTCGGCGGTCTTTTTTCCTTCTTTGGCATTCTCTTCGGCGGTCTGGTGGATTTTGTAACCGGGCCTTTTCGCTCGGCGCCTGGACAATCCGCTCCAAGCCAGTCGGCAACTTCCTCTAACTCTGCGGCAACGGCTGCGCCTGCCAAGCCCAAAGTGGTGGTCGAAAGGCCCTTTGTGCCCAACGAGATCCCGGCTCCGCGTCCTAACCGTCGCCCTGGCCCAGCTCTAGATCTGTTCCGCGCCATGGCCCAAGAGATCCCGTCGGCGCGGGCCTAGCTTGCCCTGCTTTTGGGGAGCAGCTCGTAAGATGGAGATGGCCCTGTATTCTGGAGACTGCTCCCTATGTCGGATCTTTCTTTCTCAGAACAAGAACGGCTAAAACAGCTTGAGCGCGAACTGGAGCAGGCGGCTGCGGCCTCTGGGGCGCTGAGCTCGTCTCAGGGGAAAAATGCCGTTCGCACTTGGGCTGAGTGGGGGCGTCCACTGCTGACGGTTTTGGCCATTTTGGGCTGTATCTTGCTGGTGGGGCTGGTCTTCCGGGTTTTCACCACTGTTCTCAAGTGGGCGGTGGTGGCGGGTCTGGGCTACCTGCTCTACGTCTGGGTGGTGGCGCCACGGCTGGGCCTTCCCACTGGAGCGAGGCCAAAGGCAGAAGACAGGGATCTGGACAGCTTTTGATGCGCAGGGATCCCTGGCGGGCCCGCGCCTACCTGGCGGCGGCTATCTTGGGCTGGGCCACAGCGGCCAGCGCCTTTAAGTTCGGGTTGCAGCACCTCTCACCGACGGTCTTGCTGATTTTTTCGGCGTGTAGCTCCTGCCTAATCTTGGGGATGGTTCTGGTGGTAACAGGGCGGGCGCCTCTTGTCCGCCAGCAGAAGGGATCCCAAATTGGCCTGTCGGCGCTGCAGGGGCTGCTCAACCCGTTTGGCTACTACGGGGTGCTCTTCCAAGCCTATGATCGCCTCTCGGCCCAGGCGGCACTGGCTTTAAATTACACCTGGCCGCTGCTGCTGGCTCTCTTGGCGGTGCCGCTGTTGGGGGAGCGCCTGCGCGGGCGGCTGCTGCTGGCTTTGGGAACGAGCCTGGTGGGGGTGGTGCTGGTGGCCACGGGGGGCTCCTGGGGCACCCTGCAAGTGGAGGATCCCTGGGGAGTGGGACTGGCGGTGGGCAGCGCCGCTATTTGGGCCCTCTACTGGCTGCTCAATGTGCGGGATGGACGGGATGCCGTGCTGAAGTTGTTCCTGGGGTTTGTCTTCGGCAGCGGCTATTGCCTGGCGCTATTGCCGTTGCAGGAGCTGAGGTGGACTCTAGCAGGGCTGGGCTGGGCGGCCTACATCGGCTTGGCGGAGATGGGCCTGACTTTTGTGTTCTGGCTGCGGGCGCTGGAGCTGGCGGACGAGCGCGGATCCCTGGCCAATTGGGTCTATGTCACGCCATTCCTGTCGCTGGGGTTGATCGCGGTGCTGTTGCAGGAGCCGATCGCGCCAGGATCGCTGCTGGGCCTGGGCCTCATCTTGGCCAGCAACCTCTGGGGATCCCGGCGGGAAAAGTCTCAGCCTGTGCTTTCCTAAGGCTATGGCGGTGAATCCAGTTCCTCTCTATGTGGCGGCAACGGCCCATGGGTTTGGGCACGTCACCCGGCTGACGGCGGTGGTGAACACTTTGCGGCGGCGGGAGCCGCAGATCCTGCCCATTTGGGTGACGCCGGCTCCCGCTTGGCTGCTGGAGCGCTACGGGGAAGGGGAGTTTCTGCATCGGCCCCGCGCTTTGGACGTGGGGGTGGTGCAGCCGGATGGGCTGCAGGCGGATCTGCCGGCGACGTTAGCGGCCCTGCGGGCGTTCCAAGCGGGGTCTGCCGACCTCATCCGAGAAGAGGCGGAGTTCATCCGCAGCCAGGGGGTGCCGTTGCTGCTAGGGGATGTGCCCCCCATTGCCGCCGCCATTGCCGAGGCCGCCGGGATCCCCTGCTGGATGGCCAGCAACTTCGGCTGGGACTTTATCTATCAAGAGTACGGCCCCCAGTTTCAGCCCTTTGTAAGCTGGATCCGCGAGCTGTACGGGCGCTGCCAGCGGCTGTTTCGCCTGCCCTTTGCTGAGCCTATGGGCGCCTTTCCCCACCAGGAACCCGTGGGGTTGACGGGGTCGGATCCCCGCTACTTGGCTGAGGAGGTGGCCCAGCGCCTAGGGCTGGAGCGGGAGCGGCCCACGGTTTTGTTGACCTTTGGCGGGCTGGGGCTGCAGGGCTTGCCCTACGAGCGGCTTTTGGATTTTCCCGACTGGCAGTTTCTCACCTTCGACCCCAAGGCTCCCCCTCTGCCTAACCTGCAGATTCTGGACGGGCAGAGGTGGCGCCCGGTGGATGTCATGCCCCTCTGCCGCTGGGTGGTGTCCAAGCCGGGCTATGGCACCCTAGCGGAGGCGCTGCGCTGTGGGATCCCCATGGCCTGTGTCAACCGTTCCAGCTTTGCCGAGTCGCCCCTCTTGGTGGAGGGATTGCGGCGCTACGGCTGGCATCGTATCCTCTCGCCGGAAGAGTTCTTTGCGGGATCCTGGGACTTCTTGCGGGATCCCCCTCACCCACCCCAGGCGTCGGAGGAGCTGGATCGCAAGGGCAATGAGGCCATTGCCGACGCTATTGCGGCGTTCCTGAGGCAGTAGCATAGGGAGCAGCTTCCTGGAGTGGATCCCATGGCCGGCAGCACAACCGAGTCTTTGCGGCAACTCTACGAGGAACTGCCCTATCCCAACGTACCCATTGAGGCGTCGGGCCGCAGCGCCATCGGTAGTCTGTACCGCCTGAGCTGGACGACGGCCCAATACGCCCGTACCCGCGCCATCCTGCCCAGCGAGGGGATCGCCATCCTCAACGTCGGCTGTGGCTCCGGCTGGGAGACCTTGATCTTGGCGGAGGCCAACCCAGGGGCGCGGCTGGTGGCCTGCGACCTCTCGCCGGCGTCGGTGCAGGCAACGGAGCGGCGCCTGCGCTACCACGGCTTTGGGGAGGTGGAGCTGCATGCCCTCAACCTGTTGGAGATTGAACAACTGGGGCAGCAGTTTGACTTCATCAGCCTCAACGACGTGCTCTATCTGCTTGAGGATCCCGTGGCGGGCTTGAAGGCGCTTAAGCGGGTGCTCAAGCCGGACGGGATCTTGCGGGCCAACCTGCACCACGCCTACCAGCGGCAGGTGATCTTCCGCCTGCAGGAGGCGTTTCGGCTGCTGGGCCTGTTTGAGCTGCCCACCCCCGAAGCCTGCCGGCGGGTGCGGGAGTTCATGGCCAGCCTGGCCTCTGACGAGCTACGCGCTGCCCTGCACTGGGATCCCCAGATCTACAGCGACGACACCAACATCCGCGCCAACTACCTCTTACCCGGCGACAAAGGGTTTTTGCTCCCGGATCTCCTGCGCATGCTTCAAGAGGCGGAGCTGGGCTTGGTTTGCCTAGTGGACTACGCCGACTGGGATCCGACGCTGCTCTTCAAAGACAGGGCCATGCCGGCTTGGCTGCAGGCGGAGCTGGACAAGCTTTCCCCTGCCGAGCAAAACCACTTCTACGAGCTAATCTACCCCAACCACCGCCTAATCGACTTTTGGGCGGAGCACCCCGGCTCTTCCCTGGTCTTGCCCTGGAGCGACGCCGACTGGCTGGAGGGCAGGGTGCAGCTCAACCCCATCCTGATGGACAACGCCGAGTTTCGCCACAACTTTGCCCAGGCCCACGACAAGAAGCTGGAGTTTGCCATGAACTGGCCGGGGGCCAGCCGTGGGCGCCTGACCATACCAGCCCCCCAGATGGCCTGGCTGGGATCCCTGTTGCAGGGGCCAGTGGCGGTGGCCGGCCTGATCGAGCAGGCGGCCCAAGCCCATCGGATCGACCAGGAAGCGGCCCAGGAGCAGGTGCTCACCTACCTGGCAGGGCTGGAGTCGTTTCTGTTTGTGATGTTGGATCCCAGCCCAGCTTCTCTTGCCGAAGAAGGGATTTGAAATGGCGGCAATCTTGGGCCTGCAGGGGAGAGGATCCCTAGCGGTCCACCAGGCGCAGCTCAAAGGTAAGAATGTTGGCGGCCAAAATCTCCAAAGCTCCCCCCTCGATGAGGTCGCGGGTGAGGGCAGCCCCAGAGCCACTTTGTTGGATCAATTCTCGGCTGCGGCGCACTGTCTCTTGCCGCTGGGGATCGTCCACAACCACCTGCCGCTGGTTGGAGAGGCTGAGGCGGTAGTAGTGGGGCAGCTCGCCACGGGTGGCGTCAATGGCCAGGTTGGTTTCTTCAGGAGCAACGCGGAAGGGGGCACGGGCGGTGAGCAGCGCCACCTGGATATCCTGATCCCGCCCGTCCAGGCCCTGGAGCTCGGAGATGTCGATCTGGAAGCGGAGGGTGTCGCGGTCGCGGCTGAGGCGCTCTGCCCGCACCTGGTTAAAGCCGACGGCAAACTCCCGCTCCGGCTCGCCAAACCGCTGGATGGTGGACTGCAAGACCGATTCTTCGTTGAGGGGGGTAACCCGGATGAGGTAGTCCCAGTTCTGGACAAAGGCATACTCATTGGGCCCGACGCGGACATTGGGATCCACCAGGTTGGCAGTGGGGCCAGGGCTGCCGGCCCGGCTGAGGGCCACCAGGTACCAATAGTTGGGGCTGATGGGCAAGCCCATGGTCATGCGCACTTCCAATACTGGCCGCGCCCAAGCAGCAACCGCCGTGAAGGCTGTGATGGCTGCTGCTCCGAGGCAGCTCCACAGCCAGTGCTGAGGACGACAGTCGAGCTGCAGCGGGCGAAACCAGGTTACGGCTACAGTCCTCATATCAACTTCCTCAACTGCAGCGACTTGCCTTCGCGTCAGGTAACAAAAGATCCGATGCTTGCGCAACAAGTTTAGAACCGTCTGGCCAAAGATGGCCGTTGTCCGGCGAGCTGGGGCTCTGGACGCTAAGCTGGGCTTTTGGCTAAGCATACACCTTAGTTCTGGATTGGGAAGGATGGCAAGCGCTTTTGCACAGGTGCAGGAAGGCACAGGCTCATTACCTTGGTTAGTTGAGCCAATGCAGAGAGGGGATGCCTCTGTTGTGGGAGCAGTTGTAATCATGAGGCGATTGCGAACAGCTCTGCCGCTGTTGTGTTTTTCTTTGCTGCTGGCTGCCTGTCGAGCGGGGGGGCCCCCTCGCGGCATGGAAGGCCGAGGAAGTGGACAAAGCCAGCCCACCCCGGTGGCCATCGGCGCCGTGGAAGAACGGCCCATTCAGGAGACTGCGGAGTTCATCGCCAGCCTCGGATCCCAGCAGGTGGCAAGCATCCGGCCCCAGGTGAGCGGCCAGGTAACCCAGGTGTTCGTGCGGCTGGGATCCCAGGTCTCTGCCGGGGCGCCCCTGTTTGCGATCGACAGCCGGCAGCAACAGGCGGCGGTGGCCGGCCAAACGGCGGGGATCGCGGCGGCCCAGGCCAACCTGGAGAGCAGCCGAGCCGTGCTCAGCCAGTTGCGGGCGGAGCGGCTGCGGCTGGAGGCGGCGGCAGAGTTCGCCCAGGAGCAGCACGAGCGCAACCTGCGCCTCTTGGCCGAGGGGGCTATTAGCCAGGCGCAAGCGGATCAGTCCAGCCGCGATCTGCGCCAGGCGGAGGCAGCCTTGGCGGCCCAGCAGGAGCAGATCCGGGCCCAAGAGGCGGCCATCTTGCGGGCAGAGCGAGAGGTGGAGCGGGCCCGGGCCGAGGCGGAGCGGCAGCAGGTGCAACTGCAGTTTTTCCAGGTCACGGCTCCCTTTGCCGGCATTGTCGGCGAGGTGTTGGTGCGGCAGGGGGATTATGTGACACCCCAGACGGTTTTGACCACCCTGACCCAAACCCAGGCGCTGGAGCTGAACCTGAACATCCCGCTGCAGCAGGCCCCCCGCCTGCGCATCGGCACGCCGGTGCAGATCCTAGATAGCGGCGGCGAGGTCATCGGCACCAGCCAAGTCTCTTTCATTGCGCCTGAAGCGGATCCCGGCACGCAGTCGGTCCTGGCCAAGGCCTTGCTGGAGAACCCCGCCGGCCAGTTGCGTAACGCCCAGTTTGTGCGAACCCGCATCGTCTGGGAGGAGCGGCCAGCTTTGTTGGTGCCGGTGACGGCGGTAGCCCGTCTGGGCGCCCAAACCTTTGTCTACACGGTGCAGACTGCAGATCCTGCAGAAGAGGGCCAGCCCCCTGGAGCGGTGGCGGTGCAAAAGCCGGTGCGGCTGGGATCCATCCACGGCAACAGCTACGAGGTGCTGGAGGGGCTGCAGGCCAATGAGCCGATTGTGCTGAGCGGCCTGCAAAAAATCCGCGATGGCGCCCCCATCGTCGATGAGGTGCTTTTGCAGCAGAGGAGGCAAGGAGGAGGGAGACCACCTGGATCCCCGCCCTAGATCTCCCCTCTTGAGCTCGGCCACTCCCTTCTACTCCTCATGCGGATCCCTGTCTATGTTTGTTGACTTTTTCATTCGCCGCCCTGTCTTTGCCAGCGTCTGCTCCATCCTAATCGTGCTGGTGGGAGCGGTGAGCATCCCCCTGTTGCCGGTGGACTACTACCCGCAGGTGGCGCCGCCGGCAGTGACGGTGACCGCTGTTTACCCCGGGGCCGATGCCGAGACGGTGGAGACGGCGGTGACGAATGTGCTGGAGCAGGAGATCAACGGCGTCGAGGGCATCCGGTACATCTCCTCGGTCAGCAGCAGCAACGGCACCAGCCAGATCACCGTCACCTTCAGCCCGGATCGGGATCTGGACACAGCAGCTGTGGATGTGCAGAACCGGGTGGCACGCGTGCAGGCGCGGCTGCCGGCAGAAGTGATTCAAAACGGCCTCAGCGTGGAAAAGGCGGGCGATAGCGCTTTTGTGCAGGTGGTGGCGCTGCGCTCAGAGGCGGGGGAATACGACGAGCTGTTTGTGAGCAACTACGCCGAGCTGTTCGTGCGGGATGCCCTGCGGCGCATCCGTGGCGTTAGCGATGTCATCGTCTTTGGGGAGCGCACCTATGCCATGCGCATCTGGTTGGATCCGACGCGGCTGGCCGGCTACGGGCTGACGGCGCTGGATGTGGTGAACGCGGTGCGCCAGCAGAATATCCAGGTGCCTGCCGGCCAAATCGGCAGCCAGCCCAGCCTGCCGGATCAGGAGTTTCAGATCAGCGTCCAGGCCACGGGTCGGCTTTCCCAGCCGGAGGAGTTTGCCCAAATTGTCCTCAAAGCCAGCCCAAATGGCGGCTTGGTGCGCATTGCCGACGTGGGCCGGGTGGAGCTGGGAGCCCGAAGTTACGATACGTTCTTCCGCATCGGCGGCCAGGAGGCGGTGGGGATCGCCATCACCAAGCAGCCGGATGCCAACGCCCTCGAGGTGTCGCGGCAGGTGCGGCAGACGTTGGCCGAGCTGGCGAAAAATTTCCCGCCCGGCTTGATCTACGAGATCGCCTTCGACGCCACGCTGTTCATCACCGAGTCGGTACAAGAGGTGATCTTCACCCTGCTCCAGGCTATCGTCCTGGTGGTGCTGGTGCTGTTTATCTTTTTGCAAGATTGGCGCATCACCCTTATCCCTACCGTCACGATCCCGGTGGCGCTGCTGGGGACGTTCGCCTTTGTGCGCCTATTCGGCTTTTCCATCAACACCCTGACCATGTTTGGCCTCACTTTGGCCACCGGTTTGGTGGTGGACGACACCATCGTGGTGGTGGAGAACATCTCCCGCTACATCCGCGACCGCGGCATGCGGCCTCTGCAGGGGGCCTCGGCGGGGATGAACGAGGTGCTGGGGGCGGTGATTGCCACGACGCTGGTGCTGCTGGGCTTGTTTGTGCCGATCGCGTTCTTTCCCGGCACCAGTGGCCGCATCTACCAGCAGTTTGCCGTCACCATTGCCGTATCGGTTTCCCTGTCTACGTTTAATGCCATTACCCTGGCCCCGGCGTTGTCGGCGCTGCTGATCCGCCCACGTTCTGAGCAGATGTTTTGGCTGTTGCGCTGGTTTGACCGGGCGGTGGAAGGGATCCGCGCCGCCTATCGCCGGCTGCTGGAGCTGGTGGTGAAGCTGCGGCTGGTGGTGGTGGCGGGGTTTGTCGCCTGTCTGGGCCTCACCTATTGGCTGTTCCAGATCGTGCCAACGGGGTTTGTGCCGGATGAGGATCAGGGCTTTTTCATCACCATTGTGCAGGGGCCGCCGGGGGTTTCGCTCAACTACACCGACCGGGTCATCCGGCAGGCCAGCGCCATTTTGGACGGGATCCCGGAAATCGAAAACCAGGTGATCGTGGGGGGGTTCAGCTTTACTGGGCCCTCGCCGGGGAACGGGTTGATCTTCGCCACCCTCAAGCCCTGGGACAAGCGGCGGCGACCGGAACAATCGGCGCAGGCGATTGTCAACCGGCTGTTCGGGCCCTTTTTGGGCGGGATCAGCCGCTCATTGGTGATCCCGATTTTGCCGCCAGCCATTCCCGATCTGGGAAACACGGGCGGGTTTACCTTCCAACTCCAGGATCGGGGGGTGAACGATTTCAACCTGCTGCAGCAGACGGCCAACGCCTTTTTCTTTGTGGGCAACTCGCCGCCCCCGCCGGGCCAGCCCCCCCTGGGCGTGCGGATTAATCCGCCCACCTTCAACGCCAACTCCCCCCGGTTGCAGGTCAAGGTGGATCGGGACATAGCGCAGGTGCTGGGGATCCCGCTGGCCGAGGTCTTCGGCACGCTACAGACGCTGCTGGGAGGCACCTATGTCAACGACTTTGACCTGTTCAACCGCAATTACCGGGTCTACGTCCAGGCGGACCAGGCTTTCCGGAGCAGCCCCGAACGTATTGGCCAGTTCTACGTGCGCGGTGGGCAGGGGCAGCTCTTGCCCTTGAGCACGTTGGTTCAGGTGGAGGAGACCACCGGCCCGGCGCTCATCAATCATTTCAACCTCTTCCGCTCGGCGGAGATCCAGGGCAGCCCGCTGCCGGGCTTCAGCTCGGGCCAGGCCATTCGGGCTATGGAAAGTCTGGCTGTCCGCTTGCTGCCCCAGGGGTTTGGCTTCGAGTGGTCGGGCCTGTCCTTAGAAGAGATCGAGTCGGGGGGGCAGGCGCCGCTGATCTTTGCTTTGGGGTCGGTGTTCGTCTTCCTGGTGCTGGCGGCCCAATTTGAGAGCTATGTGGATCCCTTGATCATTCTGCTGGCGGTGCCGCTGGCGGTTTTGGGGGCGCTCTCGGCCCAACTGCTGCGGGGCCTGGCCAACGACATCTTTTGCCAAGTGGGGCTGGTGATGTTGATCGGTCTGGCCAGCAAGAACTCGATCTTGATCGTGGAGTTTGCCAACCAACTGGTTGCCCAAGGGATCCCACTGGCCAAGGCCGCGATCCAGGCGGCGGAGACGCGTTTCCGCGCCATCCTCATGACGGCTTTGAGCACGATCCTGGGCATTTTCCCGCTGGCGGTGGCCAGTGGCGCCGGGGCTGCCAGCCGCCAATCTCTGGGCACGGCTGTTATCGGCGGTATGTTCGTCTCAACCCTACTCAGCCTGCTGGTGGTGCCGGTGCTGTATGTCGTCCTCAAAGGGATCCAAGCCCGGCTGTTGGGGGGAGCGACTGTGGATCTGGCGCATCTGCCGCCGCCAGAGGATCCCAAAGGTCTGCTGCCGGAAGAATCGACTTGACTGCAGGGCAAGACCTATGCTTGTGGATTCCAGCTTCTTCCAGGGACACAGAGGGATAGCGCAGAACCTTGGGGCTCTTGCCCCTTTTCTCAGCCGAGGGCCTCATCTCGGAGCAGCTCGGCGCCGCTAGATACTCTCTCCCAGAACTGGGCCAAGTGTTGCAGGCCCACGAACCCCAACTGCCAGAGGATCAAAGCCAGGGGGCCGTGCTGCTGCCGCTGGATCTTCAGGGCCAAGGCCAGTTGTTTGGGCTTGAGGAGCTGTTGCTGCTCGGCAAAGCGGCAGAACTGCCGATCCCATTGGCTGAGGGCTTGTAAATCCGGCATGGTCGGTTCCATAGGCTTGGCTGGACAAGAAACGCATGGATTGAACGTCAGGGGTCGGGATCTCTGCAGGAATCTTGAGGATCTTTTTGTGGATCCCTTTCAATGGATTTCTTCCAGGGTAAGCGCTCCCCTCAGCTCTCCCCAAGGCGGGTCAGGGCAGAGGGCACTGAGCTTTGCCGCAGAGCTGGCTTACAGGTGCTGTTGGGCTAGCTCCAGGGATCGTCCTCGAAGGGGCTGTCCTGCCAGTAGCCACCCGACTGGGGGAGAGGAGACTGTTGGGGTGGTGGGTAGACGATGGGAGTAGAGGGCGGCGGTGTGGGGATGGGAGTCGGCTTTTCCATATCCTCAAGCCGCGGCAGGTCGGCAGGCTTGGGTTCGACACCGAGGTTTCTCAGCTTGGCTTGCGTTTCTTGCACCTGAGCATTGAGCTCTTCTAGGTAGGCGCGATAGTGGTTGGCGGCTTCTAGATACTGCTTGGCTTTCTTTTCGTTTTCGTGGACAACCGCCTCCAGCTCTTTGGTACGAACGGTGTAGTCGGCCTCTTGGTTGGTGAGGTTTTCGATGGCCTGGTTGAGCACAGCCCGCCGGCGCTCCAGTTGGGCCACGATCTCCGACAGTTGCCGTTCCCGCTCGCTGAGGCTGCGCTCGCGGTTTTGGGTTTGTTCCAGTTGAAAGCTGGCTTGGCTCAGCTGCTCTCGCAAGTACATCACTTGCGGCTCTGTCTCGTTGCGCTCCTGCTGCAACTCAAAGACCCGTGCTTCCAGGTTGTCTTTTTCCTGCTGCAAAACTTCCCGCTCATGCAAAAGACGGGTGTAGAGCTGGTTGAGGAAGTCCACCTCCATCACCACCTGGCTGAGCTGGGTGGCGTATTCCCCAACCAAAGCCAACTCCCGCGCGAGGTTTTGGGTTTCGCTGGTGGCTTGCTCGGTGAAAAACTGGGGAAGTTGGGTGGTTTCTCTGAGGCGTTGGGTGAACTGTTTGAAGCGGAAGGAAAAGTTGCTCGCCATTGCCGGTGCGGTAGCCTCGAAGATCAGGGGAATGCCGATGGTTCGGTTTCACAGTGTGTTGTCTGGATTGACTCCAATCTAACATCGAGCCACAACCCTTAGGTGGGATCGAGGGGAGTTTCAGGGGCCGGCAGGGCAACTTCTGCGGAGGGATCCCGTTTCTGGGATTCGGGTCGTGGGTCTCCTGCCACTTCATTGCCTTGACTGCCTTTAACCTTGTCTCCTGGTTTTTTCAAGTCGCCTTCAGAGAGGTGGCGCAGCAGCCGTTGCAGCAGCGGGATGTGGCGATCGCCGACGACGGAGAAGCGGCTCTCGATCTCCTCAGCAGGGATGGGATCCAGTTGGGCCAGCTCCGGCTCGCTGAGGAGGAGCACCCGTATGGCGGCAAGGGGGATCTGCAAGAACAGGTTGGCCCCCCAAAATCCAAAGGCGGCTACGGCCAGGCCGGCTAAGCGGGTGCCGTTGCCAGGGGTGAGGGGGGCAAAGAGGGGGGCAAAGTCGTAAAGGCGCTCACCGATTTCCAGCATCAGGATTGCCGCCAACAGCGTCAAGATCTTGTGTTCGGGGCTGAGGAAGGCAGCCAAGATGCGGCGTTGGTCGGGGGTGAGTTCCTCTGGGGGAACAGAGGCCACCAACAGGCTGAAGATGTCGAACGGTTTGCGCCACTGCATGGCAAAGACCGGCGCAATGCCCACCACAGCTACCCAAGCTTGCTCCACCCCCACCGGGAGGAGGGGATCCCCCGTGGCCAGCCCGATCAAGGTCAGCCCCACCCACAGGGGGAAGGCAAGGATCCCGGCGGCGTGGATCCAGAGGAAAGGTTCCTGCCAATGGCTGCGCATGGGTGGGTTCTGGGGGGATCGGAAAAA
The DNA here is from genome assembly GCF_047462375.1 of Synechococcus sp. H55.8. Taxonomy (NCBI): domain Bacteria; kingdom Bacillati; phylum Cyanobacteriota; class Cyanophyceae; order Synechococcales; family Synechococcaceae; genus Synechococcus; species Synechococcus sp. H55.8. The sequence continues at coordinate 41,384 of NZ_JANSJC010000014.1, forward strand.
GAACAGAGCTAGGGGCGGGATTTGTCGATCACTTCCAGTTCTGTGAGGCGGAAGGTGACCAATTTATCCCAGTTGCCGCCTTCAAAGAGAACGGCGGCGTGGTCGTCGGTAACCCGCTGCACTTGTCCTTCAAAGAGGTAGTAGGTGTCGTTGGGATTGATGACCCGCACGGCAACGCCGGGGTAGATGGGGGGCAGGTCTTGGAGAAGAGATGGAGTTGCAGTCATGGTTGCTGTTAACAATCCTTACCGGTGGGGAAACCCTACCCTATCATTATGGGGGAAAGGCCCTCTCTTGCCGAGCCTTTCTCTGGCAAAGCAGACCCCAGACAATGTCTACCGACGCAAAGTCTTTCCCATCCCAGGTTTGGCACGTGCTGGTCATCGATGATGAGCAGGGACGGCGGGCGGTGGCCCTCAGCGCGGCCACTTACTCCATCGGCAGGGATCCCGGCAACGCCATTGTCATCCATTCGGCGGCTGTTTCTCGGCAACATGCGCTGCTGCTGCGGCTACCCCAAAAAGACGGCCAGTACACCTACCGGCTGTTGGACGGCAATATCGAAGGCAAGCGCAGCACCAATGGCATCTCGGTAAACGGGCAGCAATGTTTGAGCTGGGATCTCAAGGACGGGGATCAGATCCAGTTGGGGGATCAGGTGCGGATGCAGTATTGCATTCGCCGGTTGTCGGACGAAGATTTTCAGCGATATCTCCAGTCGGTGAGCTTTCGCAGCGTGAAGACGGAGGTGGTGGATCGGCGCTCCACAACGATGCAGCGGTTTGAGCCGCCCTCGCTGCAGGTGATTTTGCCCCAAGAGGAGAGGACGGAGAAGGTTGAACACGTGGGCTCCCGCCGTCGCAACCCGTTGCGGCTGCTGTTCCAGACGCTCTGGGGGCGTTTGGGGAGAAAGCCGAGGTGATTTAACCCTCAGGAATGCCCACCTGCTCTGAGTCTGAGCGCGCTGATGGGGTTTCGACGCGGTCTTGCTCTGATGCTTCTGCCTGCAGATCCAGAAGGGAAGGAGGAGAGTCTGCTGCCCCGGGCAAGACTCCCCGCAGCCAGAGGGGGGCGATAAAGGTGGTGGCGATCACCATGACGATGATGCTGACGTCCAGGGCATCGGAGAGAACGCCGCTGGTGGATCCCACGCCGGCAAACACCAGGCCCACCTCGCCGCGCGGGATCATGCCCACGCCAATGGCATAGCGGTTGATGCCCGGCTTGCCGAACGCCCCCAGGCCGGCGGCCAGCTTGCCCACAATCGCAACGCCAATCAAGAAGACGGCAATGATCAGACCCTCGCGGTTGGCGGGGAGGGTGGGGTTGAGCACGCCGAGTTTGGTTCGGGCCCCGACGCAGACGAAGAAGATGGGCACCAGCAGGTCAGAGACGGGTTTGATCTGCTCTTCCAGCTCTTGCCGTTTCTCGGTTTCGGCCAGAATGAGGCCGGCGGCAAAAGCGCCCAAGATGGCCTCCAGGTGGATCACCTGGCCCACGTAGGCCAACAGAAAAGCCAGCACAAGGGCGGGCAAAAGCGGGTTGCCGCGGGTTCTTAGGTTGTTAAGGAGGGCTACAAAGTAGGGGCTGAGGAGGCGCCCCAAAACAATGGAGCCGACCAGAAAGACGATGGCGCTGACGATGATGAGGCCGATATCGGCTAGGTCAACCTCCCCGGTTTTGGCCAAGCCCGCCACCACGGCCAAGATGATGATGCCCAACACGTCGTCCAGGACGGCAGCGCCGATGATCACCTGCCCTTCGGGGGAGGTGAGTTTTTGCAGCTCGGCCAAGACGCGGGCGGTAATACCAATGCTGGTTGCTGTGAGGGCGGCCCCGGCAAATACCGCGGGGATGGTGGGCACATGAAACAGGTAGAGCAAGCCCAGTGTTCCCGCCAGGAAGGGCACAGCAACACCGATGACGGCTACGGCTGCGGCCTGGGGGCCGACTCGCAACAGCTCGGCCAGATCCGATTCGAGGCCAATTTCAAACAAGAGGATCACCACCCCGATTTCCGAGAGGGTGTCGATGATCTGGCTTTGGGCGGAGAACACCGGCACCAGGGATCCCTCGTCGAGGCCGGCAGTGGTTTGCAAAAATTGCATCAGGGCTGAGGATTGAGCCAAGGTATGCAGCTCTTGGCCGGAAACTGGCCCCTCTGGGAAGACGAGCAACCCCAGGGCAGAGGCTCCCACCATGACGCCCCCCAGCAACTCTCCCAGCACGGGGGGAAAACTCAGGCGAACGGCAATTTCTCCGGCAACGCGGCTGGCCAGGTAGATGACCACCAGAGACATCAGCACCGCTACCAGGATCAGAGGGGCAAGATTGGCGTCCACGGGAGCAGCAGCTTCGACGGCAAGCAACATGGGATCCGGGCAATTCAACAGCAAGATCTCAACCTCAGGTGGACTGCTTTGGGTCTTGTTTTCGTCTTGGGCTGGCACGAGCAGCATCGCTTGGCCAGAAGACTGTTACAAAGGCTAACCCTCATCGGGATCCGCTTGCAACGCTTACATCGGCACTTTGTTCTGCTCAGGCCCATCTCTGTCGAGCGGAGCAGCCTGGAACTAGGCCCGGTTCCATCTGTAGATACTCCAGATAATTAACACTTATCTGGAGTATCGCTTTCCCGACAGAATTGCCCGCTCTCTTGCCAGACAAGACCACACTCCCTCAAAACCGGCAATCGAGGGGAGCCACTTTTTAACCTTCGCACTTTGAGGTCGCCCGCTCCTCACGGAAAGTCCTGCTTGGGCCCAGGGGAGGATTTTGTCCATCTCGCTCGGACGTTGGCCCAGACAGATCTAGGGGATTAAACCGGTTCATGGCCGTCATCAGCCCCTCTTGCAAACAGCACTCCACCGCCTCTACCGCCGTATCCAACACCTGCTCCAGCACCTCTTGTTCTGCAGGGGCAAATCCACCCAACACATGGCCAATCACATCTTCGCTGCCCTTGGGTTTGCCCACCCCCAAGCGTAGCCGCGGCAACGCCTCGCTCCCCACGTGCTGAATGATGGACTTCATGCCGTTGTGTCCGCCGGCAGAGCCGGATCCCCGCAGTCGCAGGCGACCCAGGGGCAAGTCCATATCGTCGTACACCACCAACACCGCGGCGGGATCCAGTTTGTACCAGTCCAGCACTGCCCGCACCGCTTGGCCGGAACGGTTCATGTAGGTCTCCGGCTTGAGCAGGCGCCGCTTGCCCCCCAGAACAAAACCTTCTCCGTAGCTGCCTTGGAACCGCTTTTCCAAAACCAACGGGATCCCCCAGCGCTGCGCCAGCCGATCCAGCACCATAAAGCCGCAATTGTGGCGGGTATCGGCATATTGTGGGCCGGGATTGCCCAAACCCACAATGAGCTGCAAAGCCATCTCATCGGTTCCCTTGGTCTTGACCTGAGTCACAGCGCTTTTCGCCTCCTCGGGCTAGGTTGTGTTGATCTTAACGTTAAGACAGAGTTGATGCAGTTATCAGATGCTCTCTTCAAAATAATCACTATCGACCTTCTTGACCGGATACAACGAAACCGTAGATACGCCAACATCGTGCTCAATCATTAAATTTGTCAGTTGTTCGCCGTCAATCAAAACAATCTTGCTGCCGATTTGAGAAACGTAACTGCGAGCATCATCGGTAAATCTGGAGGTAGTCATAAAAATACCCTTGTTTGCTCTTTGAGCCTGTAAGGCTCCTACAAACTGCATGACATCAGGACGACCTACCGGATTGCTATCCCAGCGCTTTGCCTGAATATACACAACATCAAGACCGAGTTTATCCTCTTTTATGATCCCATCAATTCCGCCGTCACCGCTCCTGCCGATTGCTTTTCCCGCATCTACCCGTGAACCTCCGTAGCCCATTTTAACCAGCAGTTCCACAACGACCTTTTCGAAGAAGGCAGGAGATGCTTTCTTGAGCCTGGCAAGCAGTTCATCAGCCAGTTTATCGCGGAGATTTTTATACGCATTTTCTAGTTGCTCTAATGGTGTTTCTGGTGAAATCTCTAACGACTCTTTTCGTTCGGTTGCCTTGTCAGCGCTTCTTGTGCCCTTGAGCCTCTCAAATTCTAGGAACTCAGGATATTGCCTGAGCAACTTTACGTTGATGGTCTTGGGCTGCTTTTTAAGAAGATCTCTGCCGCGGTCGGTGATTTGGTAGAATCCTCTGCGCGTTGCTTCAAGCAGCCCTGCCTTTTTCAGATAGGTTGAGGCCCAGCCGACGCGGTTTATAAAAGTTGGCTGTACACCGCTCGGCAGCATCTCCCTGAGATCCTCCTCTGTGAGGCCCAGTTCTTTTGCCAGAGCTTCAACGGCCTCACTGGTTGAGATTTCAGTTCCTTCGCGTGCTGCAAACTGGAGCAGCGGCAACAGCAAGCTCTGGTAATCCGGAACGGCCATCTGCAGAACCGATTCTCAAGGCAGGGATCCCAATATACTAACCAAGCCCCTACCGCAACCCAGCTATGGTGTCTGGCAGGCTGGGAAGCCTTGGACAAAGGTTGAGCGTGGATGGCTCAGGCGTGATTTGAACACGCGACCAAGGGCTTATGAGTCCCCTGCTCTACCGCTGAGCTACTGAGCCGAGACGGCGCTTAACTAGAATAGCACCGTTGGGCTGGAACTGCTTCTTGAAAAATCACCTCAGCCCCCTTTGCCCTCTTGGGAGAAATTGGGAAGCCAACGCTCACCGCGAGGCCAGGGCAGCTTCGTAAACCCGTCGATTGGCCGCGAGGGATTTCTCCAGATCCACCACAGGACGAGGGTAGTCCACTCCCAAGCGAACCCCAAATTGCTTTTGCTCGGCAGCGGTGAGGCGATAGGGCTCGTGGATTTTGTCCCCTGGGATCCCGGCCAATTCCGGCAACCAGTGGCGCAGATAGTCTCCCTTGGGGTCGTACTCGCGAGATTGCTTGGGGATGTGGAAGTAGCGGAAGCCGCGGGCATCATTCCCTACACCGGCAGCGTAGTTCCAGTTGCCGTAGTTGCTGGCCACGTCGTAGTCGATCAACAGCGACTCAAACCACTCAGCGCCCATGCGCCAGTCGATGCCCAGATTCTTGGTCAGAAAGCTGGCCACATTCTGCCGTCCCCGGTTGGACATAAAGCCGGTAGCCGCCAGCTCCCGCATGTTGGCATCCACCAAGGGGTAGCCCGTCTCGCCCCGGCACCACGCCTGAAAGCGGGGCCAATCCTGCTGCCAAGGGATGGGGATCCCCTGGATCCCAGAAGGACGGAACAGTTTAGCGCCGTGCTTGGCCAAGACAAACCGAAAATAATCTCGCCACAGCAGCTCGAAGACCAGCCAGTCGGTGGACTCATTGCGCACCCGCTCCTGTTCATAACGCTTGACTTCGGCATAGACGGTGCGAGGCGAGATACAGCCCAAGGCCAACCAAGCAGACAGCCGCGAGCTGTCGTTGGGATCCAACATGCCGTTGCGGGTTTCCTTGTAGATGCGCAGCCGATCCAGATCCCAAAAGTAGGTTTGCAGGCGGGCCTGGGCAGCGGTGCTCCCACCGGTGTAGGTGAAGCGGGCGCGGCGATCCGGCGGGGGCAAACTCAGCCCTAGCTCGGCCAGAGTAGGCAACGGGCCGGGATCCAACCCCGACGGCAGGGGGGGAAGAGAAGGAATGGGCAGGGGATCCCGGATGGGGGTGCTCCCCTCGACTTGCTTGCGAAAACGGGTGAACAGCTCCGGCAGTTGGGAAAGACCAAAGGGGAGATCCTCAGGGTGATAGAGGGTGTGGCCCCACTCCAGGTGCAACCGGATCCCCAGCAAAGCCTTCTCAACAGCAGCCGTCACCTCTGTCTCCTCGGTGCCCACCTCCTCATGGGCATAGACCGCCTTCACCCCCCACTCCCGTGCCAAGCTGGGGATCACCTGCTCCGGCTGGCCCCGGCGGATCACCAAATCCGAGCCGCGCGCCCGCAACTGCTGCCGCAGATCCGCCAAACTCTCCAGCAAAAACTGAGCGCGGAAAGGGCCGGTTCTGGGGCGGAGTACCAAGGAAGCCTGACCGAACTGGCGGGGATCCAAACAATACAAGGGAATCAGGGGAGATCCCTGTTGGCAAGCCCGCGTCAGCGGCTGGTGATCCAGCAGGCGCAAGTCGGTGCGAAACCAGAGCAGGACGGTCATTCTGCAGCTACCCTAGACGGATCCCGCAGACTCAGACTTAGGCGCCCGTCCCAGCTCAGGGCTGGGAACAAAATGGGGCACATTGGCAGCCGGGATGTAAATGGGAGCCTTGGTGCGCGGGTGGTAGGTTTGCCGGGCAGGACGATGGCGCAGCGAGAACGTGCCGAAGCGAGACAGCCGCACCGAACCGCCCTGGGCCAGGCATTGACTGATGCTATCCAGCATAGCCTCCAGAGCAGCAGCAGCCAGCTCCACCGTCAGGCCATCCACCTGGGCGGCCATCTGGCGGGCCAGCAAACGGCGATTCAAATGGGGAGGAGGAGCCACCAACCAACCGTCCAGACAACAGCAACACAGACAGGGGCCTAGAGCGCTTCCAGCTCGCTCTCAAAAAACCAGTGTCGAGAGCGATCAGGAAACTCCAAAACGTAGCCGACACCGCTGCCATCGACCACCCGCCGGGCCAGCACCACAGCCTCTTTGCCCACCAGAGCGCTGACATTTTCTTGCCCGCGATCCCGGACACAGCGAACTTTAACCTTGTCCCCAACTTTGATTGCCATAGCCGATTGGGCGTAACCGCGAAGAGACTCGTTACTCAAGATGGTACGGCAAAAGATCCCTTGCCGAGATCTGGTCACCCCTCTGCTGGGGTTGACACCGATGGGATTGCTAGAATGGGTGAAGAGCGCTGTGCCCCGGGAAGACTGCCTCCGTGATTGCCCTTTCCCTCAAACCCGCCCATTGCTCCTGGAGCGTTATCAGCTTTCCCTCCACCCTTTACACCCAACCGGTTCTCGATCTGTTGATCTCAAAAGTTCCTCCCCCTTGGCGGGCAGAGGTGCGCCTGGGCTTACAGGAAGCGATCATCAATGCCGTCCGCCACGGTAATGGCCTCGATCCCAACAAGAAAGTGATCATCGAGTACGCCAGCTCAGAGCCGTTTTACCAATGGCTGGTGCGGGATCAAGGACCTGGCTTTCGTCCCCAATGCAAGCTCAGCCGCTGCCAGCGCGGCATCTTGGAAACCGAAGAATCGGGCCGGGGAATGTTTCTGCTCACCCAAATCTTCGACTTTGTCGAGTGGAACGAAGCCGGCAACCAGGTCTATCTGGGCAAGTACATCCCCGCCAACTGCCGGGATCCCTGGATAGTCTGACCCTCAATACCACTGCCAAACCAGCTTGCCCATTTGGGTGATCTGGCGGCCCCGCTCCGGGTAGGGAGCCTCAGAAACCGTCAGGGCTGTGGTGGCAAAGGCAAAGCGCGTGGACGACCAGCGGGATCCCTTAAGTAGCGTGCTTTCCAGCAGCAACCCCAGCGATCCATATCCATAGCCCAGATTGCGGTGGGGCAGAGGAGCCACCACCTTGCGCCAGGCGCGGTCGGCAGCCAAGGGGGGATCCGCGAGGGCCGCCTCCAAAGCCGCCAAGGAAGAGGCCAGGTAGGAATAGCCTTTGTGGTCGGCGTGATACACCTGCGCCAGCAACGGGATCCCTGGCGGCGTTTGGGGGAGAGACAGGGCTCCTTCTTCCCCGCTGACCTCCGGCGGCCCACCGCCAGGGATCTCCGCTCCAGAGGCGGAGCGGCTGGGCTGCAAAGGCTTGGGTTGAGCCCAAGCGGTGGCGGTGCCGCGCTGCATCGGGAGAGAAACCACCTGCCAGCCTTGGGCGCGCGCCCGCTCATCCAGGTCGGAACCCGGCTCGTCCGGCATCTTACCCACCCACAGCCAGGCCGGATCCCGGTCGCCGGGCAAAAGGGCAAAGGCAAACTCCCCCCGTTCCGGCAACAGACGTTGCCAGTCCAGCTTCACCTGAGATTGTAAGCGCTGCAGCCATTGGCCGGGATCCACCCGCCACCCCAGGGGGCTCAGAGGCCGGATCTGCCCCAAGCTCTGCCAAACCGAGGCCAGGTGAGCTCCAGAAACCAGCGCCAAGGTCTCGTCAGGCAGATGCTGAATGATCTCCGGACGAAAAGCTTCTGCCGCCGGCAAGGAGAACTCAGCAGGCGCACGCCAGAGGGCAGCACTTTCGGCCACCAAGCCCCGGAAGTTCACCCCCAGTCCCAGCCCCACTGCCTGCAACGTCAGCCCGTCCGGAGCAACCGCTTCCGGGTTTTGCCAGAAGGCCCAACCCACATGCGCCTCCTGCAGCGGCTCGATCACCTGCTGAAACAGGGGCTGAGCCACCAGAGACAACTGCGGCAATTGCCAAGCATCGATGGCAGCGCGAATGGCCGCCGGCTGCTCCGCCAACAACACGTACTGCTCGCCAAAAACAGCCGCCGAGAACCCCTCCAGGCCCGGAATCGGGCTGGACACCACCTGAATGCCCTTGTAAGTGTCCACCTGCACCGGTATCCCCGCCAAACTCTGCCGTTCCCACAACAGGTTCAGCTCAAATTGAGAGACTGCCCGATCCCGCGTCTCCAGGGCCACCAAAGTCCCCCCCTCCGGCAAGCTGGCCAAGAGCGTGCTTTTTCCCAGCCAGGGCCGCACCTCCCGCTCAAAATCCAGAGCTGCCCCGGCCAGTACAGATCCCAGCCAACCCGGGCCTTCGGCGGAGAAAAACTTTTGCCATTGCTGACGGGCGGCGCGTCGTTGGGGGGCAGGGGTTGCAGCTTGCCAAAACGCTTGCACCTCGTCGAGGGGAACGGCCAACAGCAGCAAAGCCTCGGTAGAACGGGGGGCCAAACCCACAATCGGCGGCAGTTCCGGGTGGGCCAGCAACAAAGCCACCGGGCTGCGGGTGAGCAGCCACACGACAACCCACACCAGCATGGCGGCCAGAAGGCCCAACCCGATCAAGATCCCCCGCAGGAGTTGCCGTTGTCCCATATCCCCTCTCCAGCCTGACGGCAGCATTCCAGCACCGCCTAACCATCTTACCTGTGAGGGGAGAGTTGCTTGTCTCTCCTGGCCTCAGCCGGGATCTGACGAAGATGCTTCTGGCCGATTCTGCAACATCCAGGCCAAGTTATTGCCCGTCACCGCTCCATCTAGGGTGCTCCGGATCAGCAGCAAGGCCACTGCCGCCCAAACGTTTTCTGGCCAGTTCCCCAGCACCTGCTCTGCCAACTGGCCCAGCCCGAAGGCCGTGATCCACGTGGCCATCCACAGCCACGCCGTCACCTGAGCGCAGGGCCAGCCATTGCGCCAAGCCCAAAATCGCTCCTGCCACCACCACCCCCAGCCAAGCATTGCCCATTTGTTGCGTCAGCCACAGGCCGGCGCCCGTCGCCACAGCCCAGCCCAGAGCAGTTGCGCCCACCCAGGCCACAGCCTGCTCCGTCGAGAGCAAAATCCGGGATCCCAGCGCCAGCCCCTGGCCGATCCCCACCCCCAGCCCGCGCGAAAAACCCAGCACCAGGCCCAAGAGCAGCAGCGGCGGACGGAAAAACTGACTCAACATCACCACGACCAAGGCAAAGAGCACCAGGCCGGCCCCCTGCCCCAACAACGTGGCCAATGTCCATTCCAGCCAAAACCTCTGCCAATGGGAACGCAGCATGGTAGCTCTCCTCCAAGGTGGCCAAGATGCCCTCACGATAAGCGGCAGCCAACCGAAACAACCCTCAGTCTGCAACCCAACCGGTAATTGGCCAAGGCAAGCACCGCCCAATGGCGATACTCTAGAAGGTGTTCATGAGTGGGTAAAGTGCAAGCGATGGCTCAGCCTGCCCTGCGCATCTTGATCGTGCGCCATGGTGAGAGCACCTTTAACCTGGAAAATCGCATTCAAGGCCGCTCCGATCTCTCTCGTCTGGCCCCCAGCGGAGCAGTGCAGGCGCAGCGCGTCGCCGCAGCCCTGGCCGGGATCCCGTTGGATTACGCCTATTGCAGTCCCCTTTCTCGCGCCCTCGATACCGCTCGCATCATCCTGAAAGAGCGAGAAGGGATCCCTCTGCAGATTACCGAGCAACTGCGAGAGATCGACCTGACGGCTTGGGAAGGGCTGACCTTTGCCGAGGTGAAGGAGAAATACCCCGAAGACTACCATCTGTGGCGGCACCATCCCGACAGCCTGGAGCTGCAGGGGCGCTTTCCGGTGCGGGATCTCTGGCAGCAGGCGCGGGAGTTTTGGCAAATGCTGGCCGAGCACTTGCAATCTGCTGCCCGAGCAGAGTCCGCCCCAAGCCAGACCCTCAATATCCTCGTTGTGGGCCACAGCGGCATCAATCGCGCCTTGGTCAGCACCGCCATTGGCCTGGGGCCACACCACTATCACCGTCTGGGGCAGGATAACTGCGCCATCAGCGTGCTCAATTTCCCTGAGGGCCTGCAGGGGCCGCCGCAACTGGAATCTTTGAACATCACTGCTCACCTCGGCCCAGCTCTGCCCAAGCGCAAGCAGGGGATCCGCATCTTGCTGGTGCGGCATGGGGAAACCCAATGGAACCGGGAGCGCCGTTTTCAGGGGCAGCGGGACATTCCCCTCAATGCCACCGGGGAAGAACAGGCAGCCAAGGTGGCAGAATTTTTGGCCACTCAACCCCTGCAACTGGCCTTCTCCAGCCCCCTGAAGCGCCCCTGGGCCACAGCCGACGCCATCTGCAGCAACCACAGCAACCTGATCTTGCGCCCCATGCCCGACTTGCAGGAGATCTGCCACGGCGACTGGGAGGGCAAGCTGCAGAGCGAAGTGGAAGCCGAATACCCCGGCGCGCTGGAGCGCTGGCAGCGGGATCCCGCCAGTGTGCAAATGCCCAACGGGGAAAACCTTGACCAGGTGTGGGCGCGGACTCGCTCGGCCTGGCAGGAGCTTTTGGCCATCACCGCCGCCCAATTTCCCCAAGGCACAGCGGTAGTTGTTGCCCACGACGCCATCAACAAGGCCATCATCTGTCAGTTGTTCGACCTTTCCCCACAAGCCTTTTGGATCTTCAAGCAGGGGAACGGTGCCATTACGGTGATCGACTACCCAGAAGGTAAAGAAGGCGCCCCGGTTTTAAAGGTGTTGAACCTCACCACCCACCTGTCCGGCCAGATCCTGGACTGCACCACCGCCGGAGCTTTGTGAAGATGGGGCCCTCTCTGTTCCCCCCTGAGCTGCTGGGAAAAGACGTGCGCCTCCGAGCAGTGCGCCTGCTGGATCCCTTGCGCCAGCGGGAGGAAGTGACCGACGTGTGGTTGCAGGAAGGTCGCCTCCGGGCCAGCGAGCCGGCAGGGATCCCTGCCGAGATCCCCACCCTTGATGGCTCCGGTTGGGTTCTAGGGCCGGGTTTGCTGGATCTGTACGCCCACAGCGGCGAGATGGTTGGCAACGGTCTATCCCACAGCCGCGAGACCCTGGCCTCTTTGGCTGCAGCGGCTTTGGCGGGAGGCTTCGCCCAGGTGGCGCTTCTGCCCGCCCCCCCGCCCGGAACCGGCTGGTTTCCGGTGCTGGATCGCCCAGAGCACCTGAACCGCTACCCCCGCCAACCTGGGGATCCCCGCTGGCTGCCCTTAGCTGCCCTGAGCGTGGGCGGCCAAGGAGAAACCCCGACCCCATGGGGAGAACTGGCGCAAGCAGGAGCGGTTGGCTTTGCGGAGGTTCAGCCGCTGCGCTCCTTGGCGCTGCTGCGGCGGGCTCTAGAATATCTGCGGCTGGAGAACAAGCCCCTGCTGCTTTGGGCCTGGGATCCCAGCTTGGCCGGGCAAGGCAGCCTCTACGAAGGGATCTGGGCGCTGCGCCTGGGGCTGAAAGGGATCCCTGCCAGTGCCGAAACAGCCGCTCTGGCCCGCCTGTTGGAGGTGATCAGAACTGTTCCTTCCCCCCCGCCGGTGCACATCATGCGCCTGAGCCAAGCCCGCAGCCTGGAGATGATCCAGCAAGCCCAAGCCGAAGGATTGCCGCTGACCGCCAGCACCTCCTGGATGCACCTGATCTTGTCCGAAGAAGCCGTCCGGGAGCACCGCTACGATCCCCACCTGCGTCTTTTGCCCCCCCTTCCCAGCGCCGCCGACCGCGCGGCTCTCGTCGCCGGGATCCGCTCCGGCAGCCTGGGGATCGCCACAGATCACCACCCCTACACCTATGAAGAGAAAACCCTGCCCTTTGCCGATGCTCCGCCAGGGGCGATGGGCCTGGAGCTGGCTCTGCCGCTGCTGTGGCAGCATCTGGTGGCAACCGGATCCCTGACCCCCCTGCAACTGTGGTCGGCCCTTAGCTTGTACCCGGCCCGCTGCCTCAACTTAGATCCGCCCACCCTCACCCCCCACAGCAACTGGGTGCTGTTTGATCCCGCCCACCCGTGGACGGTTTCTGCCGCCACCCTCCACTCCCGATCCCACGCCACTCCCTGGCTAGAGAAGCCCCTGCGCGGCAAGGTGTTGTACACGCATATCGAGCACGCTTGCAGCCAACCCACCCCGGCATTAAAACTCCCCAGCTAAGGCGGCTACACAGCGCTCGCACAGCTCTGGGTGTTCGGCAAACTCGCCCACGCGGGTGGAATAGTTCCAGCAGCGCACGCATTTTTTCCCGTCCGCCGGCTGAACGGCAACCTGCAGGTCTTCCTCTCCAGGGTCGGCCTTGACCAGCTCGACTTGGGAAGTGATGAACAAGTAGCGCAGCTCTGCCGCCCGCTCTTCCAAGAGGGAGTACAGATGGGGATCCGCCACCTTCAAGATCAGTTTGGCCTCGGTGGAAGCGCCGATGACCTTGTCGGTGCGGGCTTGCTCCAGCGCTTTGTTCACCTCCTGCCGCACCGCCCGCAGCTTTTCCCAGGTGGCCGCCAACTGGGGATCCCGCCAGTGCTCTGGCAGCTGCATCCAGCCCCCTTCAAACACCGAGCGGGTAAGCTTGGGGTAGGGAAGGTAGCTCCAGATCTCTTCTGCGAGGTGGGAAAGCACTGGAGCGATGGCCTTGGCCAAGTTCTCCAGCAACAGCGACAGCACCGTCTGGCATTGCCGCCGCCGCCGGCTGCGGGCATGGCTGATGTAGAGGCGATCCTTGCCGATATCCAAGTAGAAGTTGGAGAGATCCACCACGCAGAAGTTCTGAACCGCCTGGAAAAAGCGGTAGAACTGGTAGCTTTCAAAAGATGCGGTGATTTCCTCTCCCACCTCCTGCAGGCGGTGCAAGATGTAGCGATCCAACTCCGTCAACGCTTCAAAAGGAACAGCATCCTGCGCTGGGTTGAAATCATAAAGGTTGCTCAGCAGAAAGCGGGCCGTGTTGCGGATCTTGCGGTATATGTCCGCCATCTGCCCAAGGATGGTCTTGCCTATCGGCACATCGCCGGAGTAGTCCACACTGGAGACCCACAGCCGCAGCACATCGGCGCCATAGGCGGGATCCGTCTGGGGGTTGCTGCCGCCGTTGATGAGCACCAGGGGATCGATAACGTTGCCCAGGGATTTGCTCATTTTTTGGCCCTTTTCGTCCAGCACAAAGCCGTGGGTGAGCACTGCTTTGTAGGGGGCACAGCCATTGACGGCCACGGAAGTCAGCAAGCTGGACTGGAACCAGCCCCGGTGCTGGTCGGAACCTTCCAGGTAGAGATCCACCGGGTAGCCCAGCCCCTGGGCCTTGGCCACCGCCGCCCAGGAGGAGCCGGAGTCAAACCAGACATCCATGGTGTCTGTGCCCTTGCGGTAGGTGCGGCCATTGCGGCGGTACTGCTCCGGCAACAGCTCTTCCACCGGCCGCTTCCACCAGGCGTCGGATCCCTCCTGGGCAAAGATGGCTTTGATGTGCTCGAGGGTCTCGGCCGTGAGCAGAACCTCGCCCGTCTCTTCGTCGTAGAAAACAGGGATGGGCACACCCCAAGCCCGCTGGCGGGAGATACACCAGTCGGAGCGCTCTTTGACCATGGCGGTGATGCGGTTTTCCCCTTCCGGCGGGATCCAGTTCACGGTTTTGATGGACTGTAGGGCCAGCTCTCGGAAGCCGGCTACAGACGCAAACCACTGCTCCGTGGCCCGGAAGATGGTCGGCTCCTTGGTGCGCCAGTCGTAGGGATATTTGTGGTTGTAGGGTTCTTCCTTGAGCAGGGCGCCGGCAGCCTGCAAGGCTTTGATCACGGCCAGGTTGCCGCTGGTCTCCGGCTTTTTGGAGAGCACATCCAGCCCGACAAACTGGGATCCGGCCTCGGCGGTGAATCTCCCCTGCTCGTCCACAGGGCTGAGGATGGGCAGGCCGTACTTTTGGCCGGTTTTGAAGTCGTCTTCCCCGTGGCCTGGCGCCGTGTGGACAATGCCGGTGCCGGACTCGGTGGTGACGTAGTCTCCCAAAACACAGAGACTGGCACGGTCAAAGAGGGGGTGGCGTCCCTGGCAGTATTCTAAGGCGGATCCCGGCAGCGTGGCCTTGACCTCTAAGGGGGTCTCCAGGACTTTTCCCAGCCGCTCTCGCAAATCGGCAGCAATCAACAGCAGGCCGAAGCGGGGAGACTCCACCACCGCATAGGTGAGCTTGGGGTTGAAACAGAGGGCCAGGTTGGCCGGGATCGTCCACGGGGTAGTGGTCCAGATGGCCACCCGCAAGCCCGGCAGAAAAGGCTCCAAAACCGGCTGCGCCGCCGGGCTGAGGCTCTGCAGAGGAAAAGCCACGTAGATGCTGGGGGAGACGTGGTTGTCGGGATATTCCAGCTCTGCTTCCGCCAGGGCCGTCTGCGAGCTGGGGCTCCAGTGGACGGGCTTGAGGCCGCGGTAGATGTAGCCTTTGAGGGCCATCTGGCCAAACACCTCGATCTGGGCTGCCTCGTACTCCGGCGAGAGGGTCAGGTAGGGCCGATCCCAGGATCCCCATACCCCCAGCCGCTGAAAGCTGGCCCGCTGCACGTTGACGTAGTGCAGGGCGTACTCTCTGGCCTTTTGCCGCAGTTGCAGGGGGGTGAGGCTTTCCCGCTCCTGGGGGGAGAGGCTTTGCAACACCTTTAGCTCAATGGGCAGGCCGTGGCAATCCCAGCCGGGCACATAGCGCACCTTGCGCCCCCGCAGAATGTGGTACTTGTTCACAATGTCTTTGAGAATCTTGTTGAGGGTGGTGCCCATGTGGATGTCGCCATTGGCATAGGGCGGCCCATCGTGCAACACAAAGGGATCCCCGGGATTGGTTTCCGACAGACGCTGATAGATCTGTTCTTCCTGCCAAAAGGCTTGGATGGCGGGCTCCCTCTTGGCGGCCTCCGCCCGCATGGGAAACTGAGTTTGCGGCAGGTTGAGGGTACTTTTGTAGTCCACGGCAATTTGAGCAGGCTAAAGGGCGTCCTTCTATCCTACGCTGTTGCTCTCTCCTCAGCGCTGCCTCCTGACTTCCCCCTTGTTGGAGCCCTCTTGGGGAGAAGGGATCCGGCCCGCCACCTTGGTAAAGATTTGTGCTAGCCTCAGGATGTTGTTGAGTAAGGGAGGTTCCTGCGGATGCCAGACAGTAGTAGTTGTAAGGGTCGTCAAGTTGGGTTCAGCCGGCTGTGCGCCGGGGCTGTTCTCTAACGGCCTGAACTCAGATCCTTAGCTTGCTGAGGAGTCTTCGCGTTCTGGCTCGCTTGGAGTTCCTCCCGGCAGTCAGGTTCCAGTTGAAGGCCCGCTAGGCCGCTCTCTCCCGGATCGCCTGTTATCTCCTAGGCGGTGGGAGAGAGCGGATAGTTTTTTGTAGGTTTTCGACGACCGCAGGGGCTTGGAGTCGATATGTCCTACAAGGCTCCCTTGAGAGACGTCGGCTCCCTCAGGGTTGAATGGTAAGACGCCGGCTCTCGACGACAAGGCCACTTTGGTTGACCAGCATCACTGAGATCCACTCAGCCCCTGCTTCTGGAGGGGCATCCGCCTGCAGGAAGAGCCCGCCCGCCTGCAGAGGTTCGAGGGCAAACGAGGTCAGATCCAGGTAGCTGGCCGCGGCCACGGGCCGCTCATCGACAGCGCCCAGCAGCAAGGACTGGGTGAGGGGTTCTGCCACAATGGCCTGCAGCGAGTAGGTGGATCCCGGCTTGACCACCTCCGGCAACTCGAAGGTGACGGTGGGAG
Organism: Synechococcus sp. H55.8; assembly: GCF_047462375.1. Classification (NCBI taxonomy): domain Bacteria; kingdom Bacillati; phylum Cyanobacteriota; class Cyanophyceae; order Synechococcales; family Synechococcaceae; genus Synechococcus; species Synechococcus sp. H55.8. The sequence goes on from NZ_JANSJC010000014.1 coordinate 57,481, forward strand.
GTGCTGAGCCGGAGGTGAGGGTGCTGGCCTCCCGCAGTACTTCTTGGTCTACGAGCAGCAGTTGTCCTGGATTGGCCGCATCCGGGCGGTAGCGGTTACGCACCAGGGCGGAAGCCTTTACCTGAAACTCCCCCCGCGCTGAAGCTTGGGATCCCTGCACTTGGCTGGCGATCTCGGCCACGATCTCAGGGCCCACCTGCCGCCAAGAGACAATTTCCGCCGAGTAGGTCAACTGGGGATGGGCCTCCCATAGCTTGCCAATGGCCTCTTCCACCCCCTGCCGATCCAGGCCGTCGCGGTGGCGGAAGTCGGGGCTGTAGCCGGCCATCACCCCCGGCAAGTCGCGGCGGTTGGCAGCGTCCATTTGCTCCTTCAGCCACTCCACCAGGGGAGCCGGTGCCGGGGCGGAGACCTGTTTTTGGAGCCCGCTTTCCAGAGGCATGGGGGCAGCCTGGGCCGGTGCCTTGCTTGGGAAAGGGATCCCCCAGCTCAAAGTCAGAGCAAGGAACCCAAGCAGTTGGGAAAGGGTGAATCGAGAGCTCAAACTGGGGGCCTCCGGCGGCAAATCTGCCCTTAGTTTAGCTTGCTGAGGATCGAGGTTTTGAGGTTTCCGAGTCCAGGTTGGCCATGGGGGGAGCGATTTTGAGGTTTGGCGTTGCCTCACTGGATTGGGCCTGGGTTTATCCTGGGAGCTGGGTTCTCTGCGAGGTGTGCATGGCGTCCCACCACTCCCCTGCTTTCCTGGCTTTGGTTAACGAGGCCAAAAGCCGCATCCAAGAGCTCACCGTTGAACAGGTGAGGCAAAAACAACTGCAAGGGGATCCCTTCTACTTGGTTGACGTGCGGGAAGAGTCGGAGTGGCAGGCCGGCCACATTGTCGGCGCCATTCACTTAAGCAAAGGCATCATCGAGCGGGATATCGAGAAGGTGATCCCAGACAAAGAAGCAGAAATTGTCCTCTATTGTGGTGGCGGCTTTCGTTCGGCGCTGGCAGCTGACAACCTGCAAAAGATGGGCTACCGCCGCGTGATCTCCATGGACGGCGGCATCCGCGCTTGGCGAGAGGCCGGCTTTCCCGAATCCTAGCCCTCACCCCCGACCCCTCTCCCTCAGGGACGACCCTCACCCCCAACCCCTCTCCCTCAGGGACGACCCTCACCCCCAACCCCTCTCCCGGAGGGAGAGGGGAGTTAGAGCGGTGCGTTCGCGACGGCGTTCAATAACGAGGTAGCCAGCCGTTTCGGTGCTGGTTGGGAGAAGCAGTGCGGCAAGGGTTGCACCCGATCGCTGAAAAACGCGGCGCGGAAGCCCTTGGCTCCTGCTTTGGAGTTGAGCAGCGGCCCCAGTAGCCGCTTCCTCTATGTTCCGTCTGCTTTCCCAGGGTAAAGAGAACTATATTGGTCTCTAGGGCCATCGGCCCAGATCTCCCTCTTGTCCTTGCCATGCTCCAAACCCTGCCCCGTTCGGAGATTGTCACCCGTTTGCAGCAGTTGCGCCAGCTTTTGCAGGAACAAAATCTAGATGGTTTTTGGGTGCCCTCGGCTGATGAGCACCTCAATGAGTATTTGCTGGAACATCGCAAGCGGCGGCAGTGGATTACAGGCTTTACCGGCTCGGTGGGCGATGCTCTGATCAGCCAAGACAGGGCCTGGCTGTGGGTGGATCCCCGCTACCACGAGCAGGCGGAGCGGGAGGTGGATCCCAACCTGTTTACCGTCATCAAAGGCGGCCTGCCGGATCAGCCCAGCCTGATGGAGATCGTAGAAGAGCTGGGATCCGGCTTTCGCCTAGGAGTGGATCCCTTCACGGTGTCAGTGGCCAGCTACCGGCAGTTGCAGACCCACGCCCAAGCCGGGGGGGTGCTGCTGATTCCAGTGGCGGAAAACCCCGTGGACAAGCTGGGATCCCGTCAGGCCCTTTCCGATCAGCCCATCTATCCTGTCCCTGTCCACCTCTGCGGGGCTACTGCCAGCGACAAGCTGGCCCAGGTGCGCCAGGAGATGCGCCGCAAGCGGGTGGGATTGTTGCCCCTAACCAAACTGGATCAGGTGGCCTGGCTGTTTAACCTGCGCGGCTCTGACATCCCCTACAACCCGGTATTCTGCGCCTACGCGCTGGTCGGCCTGGAGAGGGCTGCCCTGCTTACTGACCTGGAGCGCCTCACGCCCTCGGCTCGGCAAATGCTGGTGGAAGCCGAGGTCGAGCTCTGGCCTTACGAGGCTTACCCGGAACAGCTGCCCCAGTGGGCCAAGGGCTACGGGCCGGTGGGATTGGATCCCAAGCAAACCACTCAGGGCACGCAAGAGCTGCTGCAAGGGATCCCCTGTCGCGAGCTGGATCACCCCGTGGATCTCCTCAAGGCGGTAAAAAACCCCACCGAGCTGGAGCAGATGCGGCTGGCCAACCGCAAGGCCAGCCGGGCCAAGATCCGCACCCTGGCCTGGATTGACCGGCAAATTCAAGCGGGGATCCCCATCAGCGAAGCCGATGTGGCTGCTGTTATGGAGGCCCACTACCGCGAGGAAGGGGATTGGGTGGGCCTGAGCTTTAACACCATCGCCGGGGCCGGCGCCAACAGCTCCATTGTCCACTACGGCACCCCCGATCCCCAGAAGTTCTTGCAGCCAGGCGAGTTGTTTTTGTTGGATTCGGGATCCCACTACCTGGGGGGCACCACCGACGCTACCCGCACCATCTGGATTGGCTCGCAACCGGCGGATCCCCTGTGCCAGCGGCGCTATACCGAGGTGCTGAAAGCCCACATCCAGTGCGCCCGCCAGATCTTTCCCCCCGATACCTACGGCGTCTCCTTGGACGGCATTGCCCGCTCCAGCCTCTGGCAGGCAGGGCTGGACTACGGCCACGGCACCGGCCACGGCGTCGGCGCCTTCTTGAACGTCCACGAGGGGCCCAACGGGATCCACCGCCGCGCCAGCACCCCCTTCAAGGTGGGTATGATCACCAGCATCGAGCCGGGCTACTACCAGCCGGGCTGGGGTGGGATCCGCCTGGAGAATCTCTACGAGGTGATCCCCATCCCGGAGCCGGAGGGCTGGATGGGCTTTCGTTCCCTGACTTGGATCCCTTTTGATGGGCGCCTGATCGACTGGGATCTCTTAGACGAGGCGCAACGGGCTTGGCTTGATGAGTATCACCGGCAGGTCTATGCCATCCACCACGCCACCTTGTCAGAACAGGATGCCGCCTGGTTAAAGCGCGCCTGTGGACTCAGTTGATGTACTCGCGCAAGCGTTGCCCGGCAAATCCCGTGGCAAAGAGCGCAGAAAGGATCCCCGCAGTTGGCCGCAGGCGGCATTGCCATCCAAGCCACGGGTTTGGCGCACACTGGCCTGCACCTGGTGCTCTTCAAGCTGGCGGACAAACGCCTCGACTCGTGCGGGATGGGGGCGTTGATAGTCGGCTTCCGAGATGGGGTTGTAGGGGATCAAGTTCACGTGCAGTTGCACCCCTGACCGGCTGGCCTGCTGCAACAAGTGCGCCAGTTGGCGGGCATGAATGGGCAGATCGTTCACCCCAGACAGCAGGGTATATTCAAAGCTGACTCGCCGCCCGGTGCGCCGCATGTAGTCGCGGCAATCCTGGATCAGAGCCTCCAAAGGGTAGTGGGTTGCCGCAGGGATCAACCGCTGCCGCAGCTCTTGATTGGGGGCATGCAGGCTGACCGCCAGAGTAATTTGCAGATCCTGCTGCGCCAGCCAGGCAATTTGCCGAGGTACACCCACCGTCGAGAGGGTGATGTGCCGTTGGCCGATGCCGATATCTTGGTTTAGGCTGCGGATGGCTTGCACCACCGTATCGCGGTTGAGCAGCGGTTCCCCCATGCCCATAAAAACCACGTGGCTGACACGACGGCCAAAATCTTCCTGCACCGTCAGCACCTGATCCAAAATCTCGTGCAGCTCCAGGTTGCGCCGGTAGCCCATCTTGCCGGTGGCACAGAAATCACAAGCCATGGGGCAGCCCACCTGAGAAGAGACACAGACCGTCAGACGCTTGGCCGTTGGGATCCCGACCGTTTCGATCAACTGCCCATCCGCCAGCCCCAGCAGAAACTTCACAGTGCCATCGCGGGCCTCTGTCCGTTGCACGATGCGCGAGCGCCCCACCGGGTAGTTTTGCACCGCCTCCCGCCAAGCTTTGGGAAACACCGTCACCTGTTCCAGGGAGCGGATCCCTTTTTGGTAGATCCAAGTGTGCAGTTGTTGCCCGCGATAGGCCGGCTGTCCTTGGGCAACTGCCCAGTCTTTCAGGGCAGATAAGGATTGCCCCAGCAGAGGAGTGGGTAGGGCCGACATCAGTCCATCTCAAACGAGCTCTCAAAAGGTGGTCTGGCTCCTCCACTCTAGCCTGTTCCCGTGACCCGACCCCCTTCCCACCAGCGCGTCGATGAGGTGGTTCCCTCTTGCCCAAAAGTACTAGAGTGTATTTCTGTAGAGCGTGTTGTAGAGGATCCGAAACAGTAAGGACTACGTCCCGCTGACGCGAAAGAGAGCCCTCGATCTGCATCTTTTGAACCCATTAAACCCATCTAAACCTATGTCTGTCTCCCCGCAACTGGCTCGACTGGCCACCTGGATGGCAGGCCACTTCAATAACCTACAACAGGCGATCGCCGAGCCCGTCTGGTTCGCCAATATTCATGTGTACCAATGCCCCTTGCCTTGGTCGGTGTTGCAGGGGGTGGGGTTTTATGTGGAGCAACTGTACGATATTTACCCTGAACAGCCCTACCGGCAGCGGGTGATCCACCTCTTCGAGACCTCAGAAGGGATCCGGATTCAAAATTATGCGCTGACGGCTCCTGACTCCTACAAGTGTGCCGGTCGAGAGTTGCAGAAATTGGCCAGCCTGACAGCAGCCGAGTTGGAACTCTTGCCCGGCTGCATTACTCAGGTGGAATGGACGGGATCCTGCTATCGGGGCCGCAGCGTGCCCGGCAAAGGCTGTATTGTCGAACGCAAAGGCAGAACCACCTACCTGTACAGCGAATTTGAGATCGGGGCCGACTACTTTCACAGCTTAGACCAAGGGCGGGATCCCCAGACCGATCAAGTGATCTGGGGATCCCTGTCGGGGCCTTTTCGGTTTGTCAAAAAACAGGATTTTTCCGGGTACCTGCCGCAGTGGGCTGAGGAGCTGAACCATAAAGCTGTTGGAGCGACTGGTTGAGCGGCTGCAGGCGCTGAGGATCCCGTTCCCCCCGCCGGAGCTCTCGGCAAGAGCTGGTCTGGCTAACCCTGCGGCTACTGCCGGCTTCTTGGGCTCTGGAGCCATGGGGGCAGTGATGGCAGCTTTGGATCGGGCTCGTGTGAGCGTTGAAAGTAGCAACAAAATGGATCTGTCCTAGCCCTTGCCCCCAATCCAACTCATGGATGGAAACGGAAATTCTCTCTCCCACCTCTGAACACATTGCCGTAGCGGCTGCCGCCTTGCGACAGGGCCAGTTGGTGGCCATGCCCACGGAGACGGTCTATGGCTTGGCAGGCAATGGCTTGGATGAGCAGGCGGTGGCGAGTATTTTTGCCGCCAAGGAGCGTCCCCGCTTCGATCCCCTGATCCTACATCTACCGGCTGGGGTGACCCTAGAAGAATTGCAGGGATGGCTGGTGGATGTATCGGCTTTTACTCCCACCGCCCGCGCCTGGCTGGGATCCCTGATCGACACCTTTTGGCCGGGGCCTCTGACCCTGGTGCTGCCCAAGTGCCCCACTGTGCCGGATCTGGTGAGCAGTGGGTTGCCCACCGTTGCCCTGCGGGTGCCCGCTCACCCGGTGGCTCAAGCCTTGCTGCAGGCAGTACAAACCCCTCTGGCCGCTCCCAGTGCCAACCGCTTTGGTCGCATCAGCCCCACCTCAGCCCAAGCGGTTGCTGCAGAGCTGGGCGGGCGGATCCCCTACATCTTGGATGGGGGAGCGTGTGCCGTGGGCCTGGAATCCACCGTGCTTAAGCTCAGCCCGGAAGGGATCCCGACGCTGCTGCGCCCAGGGGGGATCCCGCTGGAAGCCCTGGAGGCCCACCTGGGCCTACCCATCCACTTGGCCCCGGAACAGGCCCCTGGAGTGCCGGAGGCGCCGGGACGGCTGAGCAGCCACTATGCCCCTGGCAAGCCCCTCTGGCTTTTGCCCACCGCCTTTGCCCAGCTTCAGCCCGGCGATTGGCAACAGATACAGCACCTGGCGACCGGTCATTCCCACCTGGGCATCCTCAGTTTTGCCGCGGATCCCCAGGCTTTGCTAAACCACCTCTCCCGCCACTGGCCAGGAGTTCTTTTCAGTGTGGAATGCTTGGGCTCGGATCCCAACACAGCCGCCCGCGCCCTCTTTGCCAGTTTGCGCCGTCTGGATGAAGGGGATGCCACGCTCCTGTTGGCAGAACCCCCACCCCTCTCGACGGGGTTGGGCTATGCGATGATGGATCGGCTACACCGGGCCAGCAGCCTATGGAACCCTCCCCTCTCGTGGCCATCCTAATGGGCAGCGACTCCGATCTGCCCACCCTTGCACCCGCCGCCCAGGTGTGCGAGGAGTTTGGGATCCCTTACCAGATGCAGATCCTCAGTGCCCACCGTACCCCGGAGGCGATGGTGGAGTTTGCCCGCCGCGCCCATACCCAAGGGATCCGCGTCATCATCGCCGGGGCAGGCGGGGCAGCCCATCTGCCGGGAATGGTGGCCTCCCTCACCCCCCTGCCGGTGATCGGGGTGCCGGTGCTCAGCCAACCTCTGCAGGGGATAGACTCGCTGTACTCAATTGTGCAAATGCCCAAAGGGATCCCGGTGGCCACGGTGGCCATTGGCAACGGCCACAATGCGGGTCTGTTGGCGGTGCAGATCTTGGCCAGTGGGGATGCCGACCTGCTGCGGCGGGTGATCGCTTACCGGGAAAGCCTCAAACAGACGGTACAGCAGAAAAATGCCCAGTTGCAAACCCAAGGGTGGAAAATCTATCTCGGTCGTCTCGGCGAAACGCAACCAGCATAATTTATTAGTTATTAGTAGTTAGAAAAAAGCGTCTACATCTTGCCACCTTACAGAAGGCCGGATGGGACAAAGTTTTGGGAGTAGCCAGCGGTGAAACATCAATCGGGTCGCCCCTCTACCGGCCAGGGATCCTGGCCAGAGTATCTGCAGCGGGTGGGGCGTGGGGCAATGGAGACGGGATCCCAAGTGGCGCTGTGGATCCTAGCGGGGCCGCAATGGCGGGTTTTGGCCCTGTCGAGCTTGGCCTTGGCGGGGCTGGCCTTTTGGAATGGGCGGCTGGCCCTCTCTCTGGGAGTGGGCACCTCGGTCATGTTGGGGCTCTACGGGGTGCGCAGCCCCGAGTTCAGCCGCCGCTGGCAGGAGTGGCAAGCCTGGTTGCGACAGGCGGATCGCTCGCTTTTGCTGGCGGTTGGCGCGGGGGCAGCCGCCACCTTCGGCACCTACACCCTCGTTTCCATCTGGGCGGAATCCAACCAGCGTTGGCTGGCCACCGGCGCTATTTTGCAGGGATTGGCCACGCTGGCGTTGTTGTCGTTGCTGTTTGGGGAGTGGCTCAGCCGCCGACAAGAGCGGCAGCGTTCTCAACTGGAGCGCCATCTCAGCGACATTGCCTCTCCCGACGCCTTCAAACGGCTGGCAGGGGTTCGCCGCTTGCAGAGTTTAATGGGTCACCTGGAGCCCGAGCAAACCCGTCTGGCAGTGGATTATCTGCGGCTGGCCCTCGACCAAGAGACGGTAGCCGTTGTGCGGGAAGCCCTGCTGGAAGCCCTGCAAGGATGGGGGATCCTGCGCCGCCTCAACGATTTGACGGATCTCAAACACCCCAGCCGGGATCCCTCCTCAAACTAGGACGACAGCTGCCCCGGCCCTCCCGCCAAAAGGCTTCCCTTGGAGCTAGCCTGCAAGGAAGGCTAGGATCCCTTACTATGTATGAGTAATGATCTCCAACCGCTCCTCATAACCGCACCCTGCCAGCATGTACACCATTTCCGACTTTGACCGCCTGATCCAGTTTCTCCCGGTGGAGATCCGACCCGAGGTGCAGATCGAGATCGGCACCCCTGACCAATCTCGGGTTGTGCAGCCGCTCTGGCGCTTTCCCTGGCAAAAGTACACCCGCTTCGCCATCGACCTCAGCCGCTGGCAAAAGCTGAACCCTGACCAACAAAAGATTTATTTTCTACGGGAAGCGGTGATGGCCACCGAGCTGGCCTTGGGGGATAACTGGTCGGCCCTGTTGCTGTATCCCGCCTTGATCGGGGCCGGCAGCATGGGCATTTTGGTGGAGCTACAAATGGGGGATAACCTCGGCGTGGGCCTGGCAGCCGGCTTGGCGGCATCGGCGGTGTTTCTGCTGCGTAAAGCAGAGAAAGGCCAGAAGGCCCAGGTGGCAGCCGACGAGTTTGCCGTGCGCTATGCCTCCCAAAATGGCTACAGCCCCGAACAGGCGGCTGCCATTTTGCTGAGCGCGCTGCAGCAGGTGGCTATCCTGGAAGATCGCGTTAAGGATGACTACGACACCATCATGCGCCGCCGCAACCTGGAGTTTTTGGCGCAGCGGGGCCTGGGCTCCGGCACCTTGACCATCAATCCCAAGTACCGCAACAAGGGCCAAGGCCCCAACCCCTACCAAAATCCCTTCCAGCGTTGAGCAGTCGCTGCGAGCTAGGTGGTGAACGACTCCCGACACTCCTCTTCGTTGAGTAAACACAACATGGCTTACGCCACACTGCGCGAACAGATAGCGTACGGGCTTCACGCTTCCCAGACTTGTTTGCACAGAAGTCTCAGCGTGCTGCCACCGTGCGACCCACGGCGGAAACCAGTCAGGGAAGCTCTGCAGAGATTTAACTCAATCTCTTCAACTGAAGCACGAACGGCTTTCATCCCGACACTGATTGGCTCTTGAGTCAACACAATTCACCAATACAGTGCGGAGCTTCCCGCCGATTAAGCTAAACTCAGACAACTTTGAGGAGCACCTAGGCTTGCTTAAGCTTCTTCTTCCAGTTCTTGGATCTCTTCCGTAGGGGTGTGTCCAGTCGCTTCGTCTTCCTCAATCTGAACTTTATCGGTGGGGTTGTAGTACCGGCGCACATCCCACTCAGTAATCCAGCGACGAATAATTGACCGCACGGTAGTTGTGCTGTAAAGAGGAGGAATCTCGGGCAGTGATGGCCGTACCCAATCAGGGTAGGCCTTCTGGTAGAGATCCGCCACCTTGCGCAACATCGCTTGAATGGCCTCCTGAGCTTCCGAACAGGAGCGGAGGGGGATAGCCCGCCGAATGGCCTCCATGCCGGCCTTTACAGCTTCTTCAGAAACATGCTTCTGGCGCGCCATCTCAGGTGCCTTCTCCCAATCCCCTTTTTCCTGCAAGATAGACTGCTCAAAGTCGCGGGTTACTGCTCCCACTAGAATCAGCGGAGCTGCTTTTAGTTCTTCAGGTAAAGTTTCCTTGCCAAACAAGTGGCCAAGAACGCGGTAGGACTTGACCCGTTGCAGGATGCTGTACTGTGCAATCAGCTCGATCTCATCCACCAAAACCACCAAGCCCCTGAGCCCTATGGCCCGACATAGCTGAGCAGAAAAAGCCAGGCGCTGCCAGTGCAGACTTTCCGCAGGAGGTAGCTTGCCGACGGAGTGAGCCCCTGCCAGACCGTGATCCCGAAGTCTCTGCCGCACCTCTGAGAGCCTCAGGGTGGGTTCACCGGCCCAAAAGCGGACAATAGCATCTAGTCTCTCATCGTCACCCTCTAGCCTTTGGTGTAAAGCTAGAGTAGACGGCCACCAGCCCTCTCCAAATCGCCATTGGTTAACCCAAAGCTGGAACTCCTGGAAAGAAGGCTGTTTGTACTGCAGACGACCTGCAATGCCTTGGAGCCCGCGCTCAGCCATGTCAGGGAGTTCGATTTCGGCAAGAATGCGGGGAATTAGGCGACTAGGATTGCCAAGAGGCAGCTCTTTAGAGATGACGACCAACGAGGTGGCAAAACCCTGCTTCTTTGCTTTTTCCTGCAGAGTTAGTAGAAGATGAGACTTACCAGTTCCAAAGTCCCCCTTCACGAGCATCCCCCCAGGCTCTAAGCTGGGGGCGTTGCATAATTCCCAAAACTTCTCTTCGACCTCTTGTTGCCAAGAGCCAAGTTCTGCAACCGCAAATGGATTGGGAACACCGTTTCGCAGCGCTTCAATCGCTCGTCGGGCTACAAGTGATGCGCTCATTGAAGTTGAACCATAGTTGTACAAGGATTGGGATAATTGGGAGAATATACCTCGTTCTCAATTCGAGTTTGCAAGGCTCGGTACTTATGGTAGGACAAAAGTTCTGATTCAATGAACTCTGGAGGAGCCATGAAGATTAGAGCTGTTTTCTCAAGCTTACTCTCTGCATCGATAAACTCTCGCAAGGTTTCGTAAAGCTCAATAATTTGCCTACGAGTGAAGATTGGACGTCCATTTTCTCTTCGCTCGTAGTAATGAAATAGACTGACAAGAATTGCTGTGCAACCGAGCTGGCGCGTGAAAAGCCTCAGAAAAGAAAGTAGGATCTCTCGAGAATTTGTCCTATCAATCCTTCGAAAAATAGCTGCCCCACGCACTTGACTAATAGATTTCAGTGTGCCTTTGAGCCACTCCTGAACCGCAAGGCACAAACCTTCTAGAGTGCCTGGACTTTGGAGAGGCTCGTAGATAAGACGGGAAATAGCCTTGCGAAAGTCGAGAGCCAGAGAGTAGTCCTGAAAAATCAGCTTCTTAATTTCTCGCTGGAACTGTATGTTGATCTCGCGGGCCTCAACCTGGTAAAGCTCTGCCAGTTCCTCTAAAGTGCAGTCTTGAAGTTCTGAGCTGGGGGAATATTCAATTTTTCTGAGAATGCTATAGCGCAGTTCTCTGGCAAAAGATTCCCAGTTTACCTTCTGAGCAAGGGCAAACCAAAAATTCTCAATTGAATGTAGATTGATGCACTCTTCGCTTAGATCAAAAAGCCGAAAAGAAGAAAGAGATAGCTTTTCCCGAAGAGATTTGTAAAGGCGGGAGTAGGAATCTTTTGGGACGACAGCTAGCTTGACGGTTGCACCACCCGCAGGGATGAAGGATCCCAGGTAGTCTTTCTCAAGACAACGCAGCCATAAATCAAGCTGTGGACGACTCTGGGTTTCCCCACTCATAGACGCTCAAACTCCAAAAGATAGTAAATATGTTCCTCACCGCGTTCATCGCGAATGCGATAGCAGCGACCTGAGCGCGTGCCTGTAGATGCAGAGAAGATCAAGCGATAGCCATCCACATTGTTGATTGGGTTTCGATCTAGAAGGTAAAGATGTCGCGTAAATTCTGCTTCTGTGTAGTCTGAGTTATTGAGGTGGAGAACATCGAAGACATCTCGCGCAGCTACACTTATGGAGTTAGGCAGTTGCTCCACACGCTTTCTCAGGTAGCCTGACGCAATTCTTGCTGCCTTCCAAATGAGCTGAAGGACAGCCTGGGGATCAGTCTCTTTGCTCTTGGCGGCTCTTGCTCGCTTGATCGCCTCAGCAATAGCACTGGGCCGCTGGGATCGGAAAATCTTGCGGTCGATACGTACCCCCTCTCTGGCAAAGTGCACTAAGGCAGGAAAGGCCACAAAAATGTTGGGATTCTCGGTAGGAAGCCAGGGCTGGTCTACCCGTTCCCCCACTTCGCGGGCCAGGTCTTCGAGGGAGGAGGTGGACAAAGCTTGCTGGGCTTGTTCAAGAGCTCGCCTCACCAGCTCCACTTGGGAGAGAGCTTTGTTGAGGGCAGAGCCACAGCTTTCTACCTGGCGGTTTACTGCTTGGAGATCTCCCCTTCTGCTAGCAGCTTGGGCACTGCCTACCGCTTTCGTCACTTTCTTAGTTAGCTCAACCAAGCTGGCCAGCTCGCCGTCAAGAGCTTTGAAAGACCCCTCAAACATTTTTCTTCCAATTTTTTGACAAGGTAGCACTGCCAGGGAATGAGATGCAAGACTCAGCCCCGGTTGAATTGCTCAGGGCATGCGCAGCTCCCCTTCCACCTCCAGGCGGGTGTAAGGGCCAATGGCGAGGAAGCGCTCCCCTAGCATTTCGGCAGCGGCAGGTTGGATCCAGCCCATGCGCTGCAGCAGATGCAAAGCCAAGGCATATTTGGCCCGCGCGGCCCCATCCTGTACCTTGATGGCCAGGCCCATCCCCTCTCCGACGCGCCCAATGCACTGGATCCCTTCGGCGCCGGACTTGCTGACCAGCTCTCCCTGGGTAGCCCGCATCAATTCTGTATCGAAACATCCCTGTCCGGCCACCATTTCCGGGTGGTGGGTCATGGCGCGGGCGATGGCCTCCAAGTCGGGCCGCTCGCCGGCAGTCAGTTGGGCAAATAGAGAGGCCAAATGGTTCAGTTGCAGTTGGTAGGTGGGCACGCCGCAGTCATCGCGGGCAAACAAAAACTCTTCCGAAGGCATCTGCAATAGATCCGCCAACTTAGCCCGCACCAGGGCCTGAACGGGGTGTTGCCGCTGGGCGTAGTCCGGCAGGGTCCAGTTCTGGGCGCGGCTTGCTAGCAGCATGCCAGCATGCTTGCCGGAGCAGTTGTGGCACAGGGGGCTGGGCTTGCCGGGTGGGGTGGGGCAGACCAGCAGCTCGGGAGACAGGTCGGCGCGCCAGAGCATGCTGAACACCTGCCGCGCATGGGCCGTGGTGCCCTGATGGGATCCGCACATAATGGCGATATCCTTCTCGCTGAGGCGGTAGCGCTCGCGGATGCCGGTGGAGAGCATGGCCAGCGCTTGGAAAGGTTTGAGCGCAGAACGGGCAAAAACAGGGGTGGTGCTGTTGCCGGCCATGGCCAGGGAGCGCCCGCGGCTATCGGCCACGACCGCTTGGCAATGATGGATAGATTCGGTCAACCCTTCCCGCAAAACATGGATCAACAGTTCGGGGGTGGTGGAACGATTCTCAAATGACATGAAATCCTGGGAAAGGGCCGACGAGTCTGAAAAAAGGATGTGTACTTTATCAAATCATACGCGCAGATCCGGCGCGAGACGTTGCCGGAACCTTTCTAAGTAGCAAAATAGAACAGTTGCCTCTGGATCCCTGACTTCTGCCATGTCCTTAGCTCCACTGGTGTTTTTGGTTTGTCACGGCAGCCGGGATCCGGAATACCAACAGGCGGCGGCGGATTTGCTGGCCCGGGTGCGGCAGCGGCTGTCTCCTCAGCCGGTGGAGCTGGCCCAGTTGGAAGGTCAGCCCCTGACCTTGGCAGAGCAGATTCACAGACAATTGGCCTCCTGTCTGGATAGAGTCGATGGGCCGGTGGTGCTGCTGTCGCTGTTTATGGGCGGGGGATCCCATGTGGAGGAGGATTTGCCGGCTGCGGTGGAGCAGGTTCAAGCTCGCTGGCCGCGCCTGCAGTTGCTGCTGACGCCCCCCATCGGCCAGCACCCAGCCCTGATCGATTTGGTGGCGGCTCGCGTGGTTGCGGCGCAGCGGTTGGGGGAACTGACCCACGGCTGGATCCTATTTGGCCATGGCAGCCGCCTGCCGGGATTTGCCGCCCAGCTCCAGGCCGGGATCCAAGCTCTGGAACAGCGCCTGCCCGGAATTCCCATCCACCTGGCTTTTGCCGCCCAGCCCCCGACACTGGAAGCGGCTGTAATCCATTGCCTGCGTCTGAGCCAGTATCGCCTGCGGGTGCTGCCGTTTTTTCTTTTTCCGGGCGGTCTGCTGCGCGCTTTACAAGAACAAGCTCAGCGGCTACAGCGAGAATGGCCCTTGCTGCAGATTACGGTGGAGCCGCCCCTCTGGCGGGATCCCCAGGTGGTACAGGCCATCCAGGAGACCCTGCAGACGGCCTGTCTGACCGGGAAGTAGGGTTGGTTGGTCAAAACTGTCCTGTTCCAGCAGAATAGATATTTCCGACAAGCTATTGGGATTTGAGATGGGCAAAGTGTATCTGGTGGGGGCAGGGCCTGGGGATCCGGGACTGCTGACGGTCAAGGGCAAAGCGCTGCTCGCCCATGCGGACGTGGTCATCTACGATGCCCTGGTGGGATCCCCCATTTTGGATCTGATCCCACCCACAGCAGAACGAATCTACGCCGGCAAACACTGCGGCGCCCATACCCTCCCGCAGGAGCAAATCACCGCCTTGCTGATCGAGAAAGCCCAGACGGCAGCCGTGGTGGTGCGCCTCAAGGGCGGGGATCCCTTCATCTTCGGGCGGGGGGGCGAGGAGATGCTGGCCCTGGTCCAGGCCGGGATCCCGGTGGAAGTGGTGCCGGGAATTACGGCGGGCATGGCCGCCAGCGCCTATGCTGGGATCCCACTCACCCATCGCGACCTCAGCTCCTCGGTTGCCTTCGTAACCGGCCATGAGGCAGTAGGGAAATACCGCCCCCAGGTCAATTGGCGCGCCCTAGCCGAGGCCGTAGAAACCTTGGTGATCTACATGGGTATGCACAACCTCGGCCACATCGCCGCCGAATTGTTGGCCGGCGGCAAAGCTCCCGACACCCCCGTTGCCCTGATCCGCTGGGGCACCACGCCGGAGCAAGAGATTCATCTGCTCCGTTTGGAGACTCTAGCCGGTCAGCCCTCGCCTGTAGCACCGCCCGCCATTGTCGTGGTGGGAGCGGTGGTCAATCTGGCCGGCCTGTTGCCCACTCTATGTCCGCTTGCCCCTTCAGAGCCTCAATGAACGCCTTTTTTCGCAAGCTGAGCGCCCTCTTTGCCGCCTACTACGCCTACATGCTGGAGTACCGGGCGGAGCTGATCCTGTGGGTGTTGGCCGGATCCCTGCCCTTGATCATGATGGGGCTCTGGAGCGAAGCCGCCCGTTCAGGAGATTTCTCGCTCTCTTCCCTGGAGTTCAGCCGCTATTTTCTGGCCGTGTTCCTGGTGCGCCAGTTCAGCATCACCTGGGTGATCTGGGACTTTGAGCGGGAGGTCGTCGAAGGCAAGTTATCGCCGCGTCTGTTGCAGCCTCTGGATCCCGCTTGGCACCACGTCGCCAGCCACCTGATGGAGCGCCTGGCCCGCCTCCCCTTTACCGTGGCTTTGATTGCCCTCTTTTTTCTGCTCTACCCCCGTGCTTTTTGGATCCCGTCTTGGCAACAGGTGGCACTGGGATCCCTGGCCATTCTGTTGGCTTTTGCCCTGCGCTTTCTTATGCAGTACACCCTGGCGCTGCTGGCCTTTTGGGTGGAGCGAATATCGGCTCTGGAGCAGCTTCATTTCTTGGTGTACCTGTTTTTGTCGGGGGTGATCGCCCCTCTGGAGGTGTTTCCACCGGCGGTGCGCCAGGTCTTGGCCTGGACGCCCTTTCCCTACTTGGTACATTTTCCCGCCGGCCTCTGGGTGGGGATCCCACAAGATATCCCGCGCGGTTTTGCCATGGGCCTGGCCTGGCTGGGGCTGTTTTGGCTGGTCAACCGCTGGCTGTGGCGCAAGGGTTTGCAACGCTACTCCGGGATGGGAGCCTAAACAAACCTATTTCCCAGTCCGCCTGAGCCGGCAGCAAGACTGCTTCTGGAACGACTATTATGGGGCAGGGGTTAGTTGATCGCCAGCATCCTATCTGGACTTAAACTTGCGGCAAGAGGTGAATAGCGCCCTCAGATCATCTCTTTAGTCATTCCTCAACAGCCTCTCCCGCTAGTCATCATGAAGCGCGTATTGGTCGTAGATGACGATCCCCTCTCTTTAAAGGTGCTGAGCCGCCACTTGACTCAGCACGGCTATCGGGTTTGTACGGGCACTTCGGGTGTAGAAGGGCTGCGCCTGTTTGCCCAAGAGCAGCCGGATGTGGTGGTGTCGGATGTGGTGATGCCGGAAATGGATGGCTTCGAGTTTTGCCGGCAACTGCGGCAACAGCGGGGCGGCGAACTCGTCCCCTTTATCTTTCTCTCCTCTCGCAGCGAGTTGGACGACCGCGTTCAGGGCTACGAGTGGGGAGCCGACGACTACATCATCAAGCCCTTCGAGCCGCTGGAGCTGGTGGCCAAGATCGAGGCGCAAATCGAACGATCCCGCCGCACCCAGTTGGAGATTCTGCGCCTGATCCAGCAGCAAACCCAGGCCAAAGCCGAAACTGCCCCCCGTCCCACCTTGGCAGATCTTCCCCTTACCCCTGCTGAGGAGCGGGTGTTCCGGGAAGTGATCCGCGGCCTCACCAACAAGCAAATCGGCGAGAAGCTGTTCATCAGCCCGCGCACTGTGCAAACTCACCTGACCAACATCCTCAGCAAGCTTTCTCTGGAAAATCGCTCGCAACTGGTGCGCTTTGCCTATGAGCGAGGCTACAGCGCCCAAGAGGAGCCGGACTCTCTTTCAGGCCAGGTGTAGCTGCAAAACAGAACGCGGCGCCTTGCGCACCCGACAGGGGATCCGCTCCTTGCCCAAGCGGACAAATGCCTCGTAGCGGTGGCAGCCGGAGAACCCATAGTATTCTCCCTCCACTTCCAAAACTTCGATCGGCTCCTGCAGCCCGATTGCTTCGATGGAAGCCATCAGCGCCCGCACTTTCTCCGGATCCGTCTGCCGCGGCAAGGGGCGACGAATTTGGGCCAGGGGAATCTCGCGAATGTGCGCCATGGTGAATTTTCTCCCTAGGTAAGCTCCTTAATCATACTCATTATGACTTTGCTCTAGCAAGGCTTGCAGAGGGAGTGGATTCTCAGGTCAGAGCATGGCAGGATAGCACCATTCCTCACTGCCCTTTCGCTCAGGAGCCAACTTAGCCATGTGGCAACTCCTCCAAGCTTTCTGGGGAAAGATCGCCGGCCAAGCTCCCCCCGTACCCCCTGGCAAGGCCCCCCAAACCCTCCCTGGCGAGATGCCGCTGCAGCCACCTTCTCCCCGCCCAGCAGAAGCCTCTCAGCCCACGCCGGAACCTTCCACTCCAGCAGTAGCTGGGCAAGGTGGGGAAGCAGCAGTGTTGATCTCTTCTCAGGAGCAATCCCCGGACTCTAATGCAGTGGAATTTCCCCTGGGCACCTCTACGGCCAAAAGCATCGGCAGCTTCTGGGCCATGGCCGATACGGGATCCCGGATTTCCCGCATTGCTTCCGCCACCGACAGTGGCCGTGCGATCAGTGCCATTGCAACTGCCAGACTGCGCCAGCCGGAATAGAAGCTGGGATCCCTCTGGCTTTGGGGAAAGCAGTGTCTGCCCGGCTGTGACCTGTCTGGGCTCAAGGCAAGGTTCAAGAGTGCCCCGCCTTTTTGTCCGCTCCAGAGCCTGGGTTTTCAAAATGGAGCTCAACAACACCATCGTTGCAAACATGTGAAGACATTTTCCAAGCGTCAGGAGTTGCTGGATATGCTGGAGACCCTCTTCAACGCGGCCAATTGGTTTGCTTTGCCTTTTTGGGCTTTGATGATCCTGCTGCCGGGCTGGAAAGTGACCCGTAGGGTGATGGAGTCGCTTTTGCCCATTGCCCTTTTGGCAACAGTTTATCTCTATCTTCTGGTTACCGGATTTAACGCCAATGCTCTCCAGGAGTTTTCCAATCCTCAGCTATCTCTGAACAGCCTGACTTCTCTATTCAGCCAGCCCTCGGTCATGGCGACGGGATGGGTTCACTACATTGTGATGGATCTATTTGTGGGCCGCTGGATCTTCTTGGAAGGCTGGGAAAAGCGAGTTTGGACAACTCACTCTCTGCTTTTGTGCTTGTTTGCTGGGCCGGTGGGTTTGCTCTCCCATCTGCTCACAGTGACCGTGGTGCAAGGGATCCGAAAGGGCCGGCCTGGGGTTGTTGGCTCGGATCAAAGCGCAGAAGTGCCGCAAGAATCCTCTTAACTCTTGCCTAATGCCTCTGAGCACCTGG